>DCGS01000005.1:23734-31762 GCA_002314645.1 Ruminococcaceae bacterium UBA1772 | reverse complement strand
TTGGAAATGACGACTACTTCATTTGTCAGAAGGAGTGCGGATTTAGATATCATCACACAGAGTATAACAAGTTCGTTTTAGGATTTACTGAACCAAGAACTATTAACGTTGCATATATTCTTAAAGAAGATTTTTTAAAGAGGACGTAATTATATGAGTGAAAATATGCTTAAATACATTGGACTTGGACTTGCAATACTTGGTGTATTGTTCCTTGTAGCTGCAATGTTCTTTAATCAACAGTGGGGACTTCCACTTTGTTTCCTTTGCATTATTGTTAGTAATGCAGTTAGTATTTACAAACATAAAAAATATGATATGTGAATAAATAAAAAACCTTCGCAATGCGAAGGTTTTTTTATTGTTTATATACTGTTTTTATGGTAAAATTTTAATTGTCTATTTTTAAAAGACGAAGGGCATTTTTGTAGAAAATTAAATCCTTTTCTTCTTTGGTTAAATTCATCTGGTTTATAAGCTTTATAAACTCAGTTTGTTTACCCCAAGGGGAGTCTGTTGCAAAGAGAATTTTTGAAGGACCATGTGCCTTTATTATTTCTTCTGCCTTTTCAGGATAAAGAGGAAGAACGGCTGCTGTATCCATGTATACAGGAAGGCCTATAAGCTTCTCTAGAACTTCATCCTCTAGTTCGTATCCACCAAGGTGAGCAAGGACTAGTTTATCTTCAATAAGGCCTTTAAGCTCGTCTAAGACTTCAAGAATCATATCTGGTGTGCAGTGGACATCATTCCTGTATGCTACGTCAATTCCAGCATGAGTAACAGTTAAAATGTCACGCTCAGCTGCAGCCTTAATAATTCTAACAATCTTAGGATCATTAAAATATGTTCCCTGGTAGTCTGGATGAAGCTTTATAACATTCATACCTTTTGCTTTAATATTGTCGAGAATTTCTTCGTAATTCTCGTTATCTGGATGAATGGCACCTGCATAAATTATTTTATCAGTGTTTTTAGACTTTTCGTTAATTGACTCTGACTGTGTTGGCTTTGTTGCAACAGGAAGAATAACAGAAATGTCAATGCCTGACTCATCCATTTCCTTTACAAGGTCATCAAGTTTTCCAGTGTTAAATGGTGTAACGTTTCCCATTTTAGCCAGGTTTGAAACAGCCTTGTCTGCAATGGCATCTGGGAATGTATGTGTATGAAAATCAATAATCATTTTAAAAACTCCTTTTGAAGGATTATATCATAATTTTAATTTTAAAGGTGAAAAACATGAAAAAATTAATGCTCGGTAATGAGGCCATTGCAAGAGGCCTTTACGAAGCAGGGGTAACAGTAGTATCAAGCTACCCTGGAACTCCTTCAACTGAAATTACTGAATTTGCAGCAAAGTATGACGACATCTACTGTGAATGGGCTCCAAACGAAAAGGTTGCCTGTGAAGTAGCATTCGGTGCATCTCTTCGTGGCGCTAGAACTGCATGTGCAATGAAGCATGTTGGACTCAACGTTGCAGCAGACCCACTCTTTACTTTGTCATATACAGGCGTTAATGGTGGTCTTGTAGTTATTGTTGCTGATGACCCTGCCATGCATTCATCGCAGAATGAGCAGGACTCACGCCATTACGCTATTGCTTCTAAGGTTCCTATGCTTGAACCAGCTGACTCAATGGAAGCTAAAGAATTTATTAAAGAGGCATACAAAATTTCTGAAGAATACGACACACCAGTTCTTTTCCGTATGTGCACAAGAATTGCTCACTCTCAGAGTACAGTAGAGCTTTGTGACAGGGAAGAGAAAGAGGTAGCTCCATATACAAAGAATGCACAGAAGTACATCATGGCTCCAGCTAACGCTGTTCGCCGTCATCCATTTGTAGAGGAAAGAACAAAGAAGCTTTCTACTCTTGGCGAAACTTCTCCACTTAACCGTGTGGAAATGGGCGGTACAGACATTGGTATTATCTGCGCAGGTACTTGCTACCAGTACGTAAAGGAAGTGTTTGGCGACTCTGTTTCTGTTTTGAAGCTTGGTCTTATTAACCCACTTCCAGTTGACCTTATTAAGAACTTTGCTTCAAAGGTTAACAAGCTTTACGTAATTGAAGAACTTGATGGCATTATTGAGGGCCACTTAAATAGCATAGGTGTTCCATGCATTGGTAAATCTATGTTTCCACCAATTGGCGAGTTTAACCAGAACACAATTCGTCGTGCATTTGGCATGGACGTTCAAGCAGGTGTTACTGCTTCTTCTGAGGTTCCAGTTAGACCTCCAGTTATGTGCCCAGGTTGTCCACACAGAGGACTCTTCTATGCAATTGCAAAGCACAAGATTACATGCCTTGGAGACATTGGCTGTTACACTCTTGGTTCTGCAGCACCACTCTTTGCACTTGATTCAACTCTTTGCATGGGTGCTTCAGTTTCAGGCATTCACGGCTTTAATAAAGCGGCAGCAGATATGTCTGACAAGACGGTTTGCGTTATAGGTGACTCAACCTTCATGCACTCTGGTATGACTGGCCTTGTCAACATTGCGTATAACAACTCAAACTCTACAGTTATCATCCTTGACAACTCCATTACAGGTATGACAGGCCATCAGCAAAACCCTACAACCGGCTATAACATAAAAGGCGACCCTGCTGCCGCTGTTAACCTTGAGGAACTTTGTAAGTCCCTTGGTATCCAGCGCGTACGCGTTGTAGACCCATACAACATTAAAGAATGCGAAGACGCCATTCTTGAAGAGCTTGCAGCAGAAGCACCTTCAGTAATCATTTCAAGAAGACCTTGTGCACTTCTTAAATACGTTAAGCACCAGTCACCAGTAAAAGTAAATCCTGACAAGTGCGTAGGCTGCAAGGCTTGTATGAAGATTGGCTGCCCTGCAATAAGCATGAAGGATGGAAAAGCTTTTGTTGACTTTACTCAGTGCGTTGGTTGTGACGTTTGTACACAAATGTGTCACGTAAATGCTTTTGAAACGGAGGGCCGATAAAATGGAAACAAAGAACATAATGATTGTCGGCGTTGGTGGACAGGGAAGTCTCCTTGCAAGTAAGCTTCTTGGTACACTTCTTGTTTCAGAAGGCTACGACGTAAAAGTATCTGAAGTACACGGTATGAGCCAGCGTGGCGGTTCCGTTGTTACATACGTTCGTTTTGGAGACAAGGTTTATTCACCTGTAATTTCAGAGGGTGAAGCAGACTTTATAGTTTCATTTGAAAAGCTTGAAGCTGCTCGTCATGCTGCTTGTCTAAAGAAGGACGGAAAAATTATTGTTAACCTTCAGGAAATAGATCCAATGCCTGTTGTTACAGGCGCAGCAGAATATCCAAACGCTGTTGTAGACGAACTTAAGTCAAAAGGCGTGTTTGTAGATGGAATAGATGCACTTTCACTTGCAACAGAGGCAGGTAGTGCAAAGGCAGTTAACATTGTACTCATGGCTCGAGTTGCTAAGTACTTTGACATTCCATACGAAAAGTGGATTGCTGCAATTGAAAAGACTGTTAAGCCACAGTTTGTTGAACTCAACAAGAAGGCTTTTGAAATAGGATATAATTATTAATCCAGAATAAAAGGAAGTGATTTTAATGGCTAACTATTATCAGCCAGAAATCGAGACTGCGTCTAGAGAAAAAATTCTCGAGATTCAGAATGAAAAAATTGTAAAGCAAGTAAAGCATGTTTATGAGAATGTAGAATACTACAGAAATCTTATGGACGAAAAGGGCGTAAAGCCAGAGGACATTAAGTCAGTTGACGACATTAAGAAGCTTCCATTCTTAACAAAAGCTGACCTTCGTGACGCTTATCCTTACGGACTTCTTGGAACGGACATCAAGAACTGCGTAAGAATTCAGTCAACATCTGGTACAACTGGTAAGAGAGTTGTTGCTTTCTATACACAGAACGACATTGACATTTGGGAAGAGTGCTGCGCACGTGCAATTGTTGCTGTTGGTGGTACAAACGAAGACGTATGTCAGGTTTGCTACGGCTACGGTCTTTTCACAGGTGGTCCTGGTCTTAATGGTGGTTCACACAAGGTAGGATGCCTTACACTTCCTATGTCATCTGGTAACACTGATAGACAGATTCAGTTCATGATGGACCTTGGTTCAACAATCATTTGCTGTACTCCATCATATGCTGCATACATTGGCGAAACTCTTGCTGAAAAGGGTTACAAGCCAGAAGACAATAAGCTCAAGGCTGGTATCTTCGGTGCAGAGCCTTGGACAGAAGAAATGAGAAGAGGCATTGAGAAGAGTCTCGGCATTAAGGCATACGACATCTATGGCCTTACAGAGACTTCTGGTCCTGGCGTATCTTTCGAATGCGAAGAGCAGACAGGTATGCACATTAACGAAGACCACTTCTACGCTGAAATCATTGATCCAGAAACAGGAGAGGTTCTTCCTGAAGGTTCAAAGGGTGAACTTGTATTCACTTCTCTTGACAAGGAAGGTTTCCCACTTCTTCGTTACAGAACACGTGACATCTGTGTTCTTTCAAGAGAGAAGTGCTCATGTGGTAGAACACACGTTAAAATGTCAAAGCCAATGGGCCGTTCAGACGACATGCTCATTATCCGTGGCGTAAACGTATTCCCATCACAGATTGAGACAGTTCTTCTTAACGAAGGCTACACACCAAACTATCAGATTATTGTTGACCGTGTTAACAACTCAGATACACTCGACGTTAATGTTGAGCTTACTCCTGAGCAGTTCTCAGACAAGGTAGGCGACATTGAAGCAAGAGAAAGAGCTCTTGAAGGCGCAATGCGTACAATGCTTGGCATTGGACCTAAGGTACACCTTCTTCCTCCAAAGAGCGTTGTTCGTTCAGAGGGTAAGGCTGTCCGCGTTATAGACAACCGTAAATTACACGATTAAGGAGAAATAAATATGGCTATTAAGCAGTTATCTGTTTTCGTTGAAAACAAGCCTGCAGCTCTTAACAAGATTGTTAAGATCCTTGCAGACACAGGAGTTAACCTCCGTGCAATGAGCATTGCTGACACAAAGGATTTCGGTATTCTTCGCGTAATAGTAGACGACGCTGATAAAGCAAAGGAAGCACTCTCAGAAGAAACTATCGTTTCTGTTACTGAAGTAGTTGCTGTTGAAATGTCAGACGAAGCAGGCTCTCTTTCAAAGATCCTTGACGTTCTTGGCACAGAGAACATCAACCTTGAGTATATGTACGCTTTCACAGCTCACAAAGACTTCGGCGCATACGTAGTTCTTCGTGTAGACGACATTGCACTTGCTGAAAAGTGCCTTAAGAACGCATTCCTTAAGACACTCTCAGAAATTGATATCTAATAAAAGTGAGTCAATGGGGACGGTTCTCATTGACTCATTTCTTTTTGTTGACAAATGGCAATATTTGGTATAATATGCAAATTAAGGGTAATTCAAAATAGTTATTTTAGTGTGCAAAGTTGGTAAGCATAATTTACCCCATTTTCACGCAAGCTATGGTGAATATGACGCAGCATTTAATTTGGATGGTAAAAATAGATCCTTTAAGGAAGTGAGCGTATGGTTATAATAGATGGAATATGTTATGCTGATGATTTTTCTGAAGTTAAGTCTGTTGTGGAATTAAAAGTATTAGATGGATATGATATTTACTTTAAATTTAATGATGGAGAAGAACGAATATATAACTTTGAACATTTACTGACTCAAGGGGTTTTTCAACAAATAAAAGATCTTAGTGTTTTTCGAAGTGTAGAACTTCAATACGGTTGTCCAACATGGCTTGATGCTACAGTTGATTTTGACTCTTGCTGTATATATGAGCACGGCCAAAAGGTACATTTTGAAAACGGGGAATATAAAGAAATATAAAAGTTTAGTGCAACCAATTTTTCGGTTGCACTTTATCTTTCTTCATGTTATTATATTGAAGTTGTAAATTTCATATGCTGATATGGCACAGGCGGTAGCGCACATCCTTGGTAAGGATGAGGTCACCGGTTCGAATCCGGTTATCAGCTCCAGAAACTCGTAACTTAGGTTGCGAGTTTTTCTTTTATTTGACATTTACCATTTAATGGCATATACTAAATACGAAAGGCAAACTATTTTAACGGTTTACCTAGGATTTTATAATATTTATAAAAATCGCTTCAGCTACCGACTGAGGCGATTTTTACGTTTAATAACAATTTTCAAAAATTCAATTTTAATTGAATAATCTTTAATAGAAAATGTAAACGTCATCTTATCACCTCCCTTGTTGTAGGGTGGTGGTAAACCGCCTTTGTCAATAATTTGCCTTCCAAATAATTAGTTTATATTGAATTTTTTTATTTGCAACAAAGTTGGAATCAGTGGTTTGATTTTCGTAATGAACGGTCGATAACTTCTTTTTAGTCCCAATAATTGTACGTAATGTTTCGTATAATTTATTTGGGAGTTGATTATATGATAGATATTAGTTCGTATAATGTAATTACAAAGCTTGATCTTGAGTGTTTACGAGTAATATATGATCATGGGAAGTTGATTAATGGAGGAATTGTTGCTTCTGTATTTATTCCTGTAAGTTCTGATGCTGAGGGTGAGGCTGTAATGGAAGACCTTGAGTGGTTTGGATTTGTAAGGAATGGGAAGTACTTGGGTAAACGTAGAGCTTCATGTGTAATTACAGAGAAATGTGTTAAGTATTTTGAAGAAAAAGCACTTGCAGGATAACTGCAAGTGCTTTCTTATTATTTATTCAATACATTTTTAACATTACTATTAAGTTGTCTCATGAGCTGTGGGTCAACTTTTATTTGTTTACGGTCGTAGGTAATGAGACCGTTTATTTCTTCTTCTACGTCAGAAAGTTGAGTGTAGACTGCGGCAGAGAGTCCTTTTGGAATGTTCTTTGTTATGCTCTTTGTGTAGAGCTTTGTGAGGGCTTTTTGAAGCTTTCTCTTAGTTGTGTAGACTCTGTAGCCGAACATTTTAGTTGGGCTGTACATGTGGCCAAGTGAAGGCTTTGAGAAGCCGCCGAATTCTGAAAGGAGGTAGCAGCGGTCGTCACGTGGAACGTAGATAGGAGTGAAGTAGATGTGCTTAGATACAAAGTCACCAGACTTTTGATCATGCCAACCAGATGTGCTGTCTATTGTTCTAGTTGGATCAAGATGTCTAATCATATTTGTAATTTCGTTTGAGTCGAATTGACCCCAACCTTCGTTGAAAGGAACCCACATTGCAAGGGAAACAGAGTTCTTAAGAAGGTTTACAGTTTTTTCTGCTTCAAGGATGTATTCCTTGCGGCCTTCAATGTTCTGTCTTCCAAAAATTTTGTAGAAGTTGTCTTTAAGGTTTAGTCCAAGGAATGGAAGAACCATTGTTACAAGTGGGTTGTATTCTTCGCCACCGTTGACCATATCTTGCCATACGAGCATGCCAAGGCGGTCGCAGTGGTAGTACCAGCGAAGAGGCGCAATTTTAATGTGCTTACGAATCATGTTGAAGCCCATGTCTTTGAGCATTGTAATGTCATCTATCATGGCCTGGTCTGAAGGTGGTGTGAGCTTACCGTCTGACCAGTAGCCTTGGTCAAGAACGCCAGTGTGGAAGTATGGCTTGTTGTTGAGCATGAGGCGGCGAATGCCTTTCTGGTCTCTGCCAACTTCAAATTTACGCATACCAAAGTATGAAGTAACAAAGTCGTTGTTTGCACGAAGTTTAAGGGTGTAGAGCTTAGGGTTTTCAGGTGACCAAAGCTCATAGTCGGAAAGAGGAATGGTGAGTTCCACTTTGCCATCAACGTTTTCCTGTGTTACTTCAGCAAGGCGATTAGTATGGTCGTATACAGATGCTGTTAAAGTCTCTGAAGTTGTTACAGCAGTAACTTTTACCTGGTTTTGATCTATATCTGGAATGATTGTTAAATCTGTTATTGCATCCTTTGAAATGCTTTCCATCCAAACAGTACCCCAAATGCCTGACTGAGGAGTGTACCAGATGTTTCCTGCCTTTAGCTTCTGCTTGCCCTTTGAACCGTAGCCGTGGTCAGTAGGGTCGGTTA
>DCGS01000005.1:17297-23718 GCA_002314645.1 Ruminococcaceae bacterium UBA1772 | reverse complement strand
CGGTTACTTCAAGACGAATTTCATTTTTACCTGGTTTAATATGGTTTGTAACATCAAAAGAGAATGGAATGTATCCGCCTCTGTGTGTGCCAACAACCTTACCGTTGAGGAAAACAGCGCAAGCGTAGTCAACAGCAGTGAAGTGGAGTATGGTTCTGTCGTTTATGAAGTCCTCTGGCACCTTGAATGTTCTTTTGTAGAAGAGAACGTTGTCAGGGTAAACAGTTTTATTAACACCAGATAGGAGCGATTCAGGCGAAAATGGAACCAAAATTTCTCCTTGGTAACTTCCTGGAATTTCACCTTTTTTAAGAATTGCATAGTCCCACATACCGTTGAGGTTTAGGTAACTGTCCCTTTCAAGCTGAGGGCGTGGGTATTCACTGTGTGGGTTTTTGCCCACAGATTCATAGTATTTAGATTTGAGGTTAATAGATACAGGCATATTATTCGTCTCCTTTATACAAAAGTATTATACAGAAAAGAGTTTTGTAACGCAATAAAGCCTTTTCTCATATTATGGCTTGAAATCTTTAAAAGGGGGAATGAATATGCCAGAAATTAAAGAAGCAGTATGCGTTGACTTGAAACGCGTATATGATTCTTGTGCCGACAAGGACTGTATTTCAGACGTTGGCGTTCTATTTACGGCAGTGGGACAACAGGTGATCAATAATTCGTCTACCGTCAAGTGTAGAGAATGTGAAGTACTTAATTGTTTTGTAGATGTTGAGGAAGTGCCATTCAATAGAGGGTTTTACTCAGTAGATATAACATATTTCTTTAAACTTACATTCGATGCATACCAGTCACCAGTAGCACCACCGGTTTCCGTTGAAGGTCTTGCAAGCTTTGACAAGAAGGCAATCCTTTACGGAAGCGACGGACGTGTAAAGACATTCTCAAGTGAGTTTGCAAGTGAAGAATTTGATGAGCAACTTCTTGCAAGTAACACAAACCCAATTGCAAAGGTTCAGTGCGTTGACCCAATATGTATGGATGTTAAGCTTTGCAAAAACGGAAAGGGCATTATACCAGTTTGCAACGGAGTTCCAAGCCATGTTGCAAAACAATTCCAGGGCTGCTTTGAACACGAGTGCACACCAGAAAAGGCAGTAATAGTAACACTCGGTCTCTTCTCAATAGTTCAACTTGAAAGAGACGTACAAATTCTTATTCCAGCATACGAGTTTGCCGTACCATGCAAGCAGTGTAGCTGTGAAACTGACGACCCATGCGATGCATTCAAGAAAATTAAATTCCCACTCGACGAATTCTTCCCACCAAACATTGATGGGAAGATTAAAGCCGAGCTCAGCAAAGAAATTATGGGTTGTAAAACATGTGGTGACTAAAAAAGAAGACCAGGCATCTTTTGATGTCTGGTCTTTTGTTTATTCTTCTGTATTAATTAATACATGCCACCCTGAGATGCCATTGCAGCAGCCTGTGCAGCAGCGGCAGCGTCAGCAGCTGGGTCTGGCTTATCTGTTACAAGTGATTCTGTAGTAAGAACCATTGCAGCAACTGAAGAAGCGTTCTGGAGAGCAGAACGTGTAACCTTTGTTGGGTCGAGGATACCAGCCTCATACATATCTACATATTCTTCAGTAGCAAAGTTGAAGCCGTAGCCAACTTTGTTTGACTTCATAATTGCGTCAATAATAACTGAGCCTTCAAGACCAGCGTTCTGCGCAATCTGACGAACTGGTTCTTCAATTGCTTTTCTTACAATCTTAATACCAGTCTTAACGTCTGAATCCTCTGTTTCAGCAAGGAGCTTTTCAACAGCAGGGATTGCATTGATGAGAGCAACGCCACCACCAGCAACTGTACCTTCTTCAACTGCAGCCTTTGTTGCAGCAAGAGCATCTTCAATACGGAGCTTCTTTTCCTTCATTTCTGTTTCTGTAGCAGCACCTACACGGAGAACTGCAACACCACCAGAAAGCTTAGCAAGACGTTCCTGAAGCTTTTCTCTGTCATAGTCGCTTGTGCATGTCTCAATCTGAGACTTGATCTGGCCAATACGAGCCTTGATAGCTTCTGCTTCACCAGCACCGCCAACAATGATTGTATTGTCCTTAGAAATCTTAACCTGAGCAGCTGTACCAAGCTGTTCAATTGTTGTCTCTGTAAGCTCAAGACCAAGGTCTGAAGTAATTACAGTACCACCTGTAAGGATGGCAATATCCTGAAGCATTTCCTTACGTCTGTCGCCAAAGCCTGGAGCCTTAACAGCAACGCAAGTGAATGTGCCACGAAGCTTGTTGAGAAGGAGAGTAGCAAGAGCTTCGCCCTCAATGTCCTCAGCAACAATTACAAGCTTCTTGCCCATCTTTAAGATCTGCTCAAGAAGAGGAAGTACTTCCTGAATGTTTGTAATCTTCTTATCTGTAATGAGAATGTATGCATCGTCAATTTCAGCAACCATCTTATCCATGTCAGTTGCCATGTAAGGTGAAATGTATCCACGATCAAACTGCATACCTTCAACAACTTCACATGTTGTTTCAGCAGTCTTTGACTCCTCAACAGTAATAACGCCGTCAGCAGAAACCTTATCCATTGCATCTGCAATAAGGCTGCCAATGTATTCATCTGCAGCAGAAACAGTAGCAACACGTGCAATGTCAGCTGAGTCCTTAACCGGCTTTGAACCAGCCTTAACAGCCTCAACAACAGTGTTTACTGCATCAGCAATACCTTTTTTAACTACCATTGGGTTTGCACCAGCAGCAACGTTCTTCATACCCTCACGAACAAGAGCCTGTGCAAGGAGGGTAGCAGTAGTAGTACCGTCACCAGCTACATCGTTAGTTTTAATTGAAACCTCTTTTACGAGCTGTGCGCCCATGTTTTCAAATGGATCATCAAGCTCAATTTCTTTAGCAATAGTAACACCATCATTTGTAATGAGTGGAGCACCATACTTTTTATCAAGAACTACATTGCGGCCCTTTGGTCCGAGTGTAATTTTAACTGTGTTTGAAAGTTTATCAATACCAGTTTGAAGAGCCTTTCTAGCTTCTTCACCATAAATAATTTGCTTAGACATTTATAAATTACCTCCGTAGTGGAATTATTCTACAATTGCAAGAATGTCTGCTTGCTTAACAATAATGTATTCAGCGCCGTCAAGCTTTACTTCAGTGCCAACGTACTTGCCAACAATAACCTTCTGGCCTTCCTTAATGTACATTGTAACTTCATTTCCGTCAATTACGCCACCAGGACCAACTGCTACAACTTCAGCAATTTCTGGTTTTTCCTGAGATGCAGCAGCAAGGATAATGCCGCTCTTAGTTGTTTCTTCAGCTTCAACCATCTTTAAAACAACTCTGTCTGCAACTGGCTTTATAGTCATAATTTGTTCCCTCCGTAACAAAAGAATTAATGAATTTAGCACTCATTAACTTCGAGTGCTAAATAACATTATATAGTTTTGAATGTAAAAATCAATACTTATACATAAAAGTTTTGAAATTTTTTAACATATACATTATAATTATGTAAGTCTTTTTAGGTATATTCTTAAAAACTAAAACAAGTGGGAGAATTATATGACTAATACTTTAAACAAAGTCAGAAGCTTTATAGACAGTGACATCTTTACTGTTCTTATGTTTCTTATGGCTCTTGGCGTTATTATTCTTGGTGTTGAAATACCTGGAAGTATATTCTTCGGATTCATTATTGCAATTATTGTAATTGTATCTCCAGACGTAGTTTCAACCTTTGTACCTTTCTTCTTACTTTATGCATTTGCAATAAGAAACAAGAATTCATTTGATGAATACATGGGTTACCTTTGGTGCCTTCCATTAGTAGTTTTTGCAATTCTATTTCATATAATTGCATACAGAAAAGTATTTACAGCCAAAAGAGGAGAGCTGTTCATTCCAATTTGTGCAACATCTGTTGTATGTATTCTTGGTGGTCTTGGCATTGCAACACCTCAGGAATACTTCACAGGTACAAATATAATCTACAGCTTAGCTCTTGGCTTTTTCATACTTTTCGTTTACTTCATATTTGGTGGAGTAATAGGACAGGGGAAGAACGGGGAAAAGCCTATAGATGAAAGGCTTTCTAAGGTTTTCGTCGTATTGACTCTTTTCCTTTTCTGCGCCGTAATTCAGTATTACGCAGCGCACTGGGAAGAATTCATTATGGACCCAGACATTCTTCCATTCCAGTGGAGAAACAATGCATGCACACTTCTAATGATTGCAATGCCATTTTGTTTCTACATGTCCACAAAGAAATTCCCTTACATAATTACAGTTCTTCTTTCATACTTTACTATTATAATGACTGGCTCACGTGGTGGTCTTCTCTTTGGAGGAATAGAACTTGTTGCACTTATTATTTACTTTGCAGTAGTAGATAAGAAGCATAGAAAAATTCTTCTTTCTGCAGCAGGTGTTATTGCTGTTGCAGGTCTTGTAATTTCTCCTAAGCTTCTTTATGTAATGAGATATACTCTTGAGAGGTTTACATCGCAAGGGGAAAATGCAATTCGTATTGGTCTTTGGAAAAGATCAGTTACAGACTTCCTTTCAAATCCAATATTTGGTAGGGGTCTTGGTTACATGGGTAACAGGGACATTCACAAGTCTTCTCTTGGAACTCTTTGCTGGTACCATTCATCCATTCCACAGGTTATTGGAAGCTTCGGTGTTGCTGGTATTTTAGCATACGGATATCAGATGTTTTGCAGACTTCGTATGTTCTGGAAGAGAAGGAGTCTTTTCTCAAGAACAATCTTCTGGTCTTTCGTTGGACTTGAACTTATGTCACTTGTAAATCCAGGTGTTTTTGCACCACCATTTCTTGTTATTTTAACAGTGTTGTTCATCTTTGCAGAGAACGAACCTATTGAAGAAAAATAAGTGTTTTAGAGCGTTGTTCATTTCGTTGACAACGCTCTTTTTATATGCTAAAATTTTAAATGAATTTGTTCATAAAGAAGGTGAATTATGCCAAAAATAATAGCTGATTTAAGGGAGAAAATCCTAAAGGAAGCAAACACCCTTTTATTCTCAAAAGGGTATCAAAGCATGACTATGCGTAGCGTTGCAGACAAGTGTAACATTGCTGTTGGCACAGTTTACAACTATTTTCC
The DNA here is from genome assembly GCA_002314645.1 of Ruminococcaceae bacterium UBA1772. GTDB lineage: Bacteria > Bacillota > Clostridia > Oscillospirales > Acutalibacteraceae > UBA1227. Next base: position 18,590 of record DCGS01000005.1, on the reverse strand, counting down.
TTCCAAGGAAGTTTTAGTGGCTGAAATCATGCTTAAAGACTGGGTTAAAATAATGGACAACGTTAAACTTAAGTGTGAAAGTTCTCTAAGCATTTATGAGGCTTTCAAAATTATGTTTGATGGCGTAACAAAGTTTACTGAAAAGTATGATGAAATTTTTACTCAGTATGGCAAAGACACGGACATAAGAAAAGAAATGCCAATGCAGTTTGACTGGCTTATTAAGCAGCTTTCAGACATTCTGAACGAAGTGCTTGTAAGGTGTCATAACGAAACAGATGAATACATGAGTGTATTTTTGGTTGAAATTCTTCTTCAAACTGCAACAAAAAAGGATTTTGAATATGAAAACATATTCAGAATTTTAAAGCGTATCTTTAACTAATTTTTTGGAGGTTTTTATAATGAAGGTAGTACTTGCGGGCGCATTCGGAAAGCTCGGCTCAGACATTCTTCGCGCACTTGTAGCTGAAGGCCATGAGGTTACAGCTGCAGACATGGTAATTCGTGAACTTGAAGGACTTGACCCATCTTCTTATCAGACAAAGGAAATTGACGTAACAAATCCAGAAAACCTTAGTGGTCTCTGTGACGGAGCAGAGGTTGTTATTACAACAGTTGGTCTTACTGGTGCTTCAACAAAAGTAAACAACTATGACATTGACTATCAGGGCAACTTAAACCTTGTAAATGAAGCAAAAACAGCAGGTGTTCAGCACTTTGTTTACATTTCAGTTATCAACGCTGACAAGGGCGATGGAATCCCTATGGTTAACTCAAAATATATGCTTGAGGAAGAACTCAAGAAGAGTGGCATGACTTATGTAATTCATAGACCAACAGGTTACTTCTATGATATTGCACACGTTTTCTGGCCAATGATCAAGAAGGGTCAGGTACAGCTTCTTAAGGGTGAACCAAAGAAGGCAAACGTAATTGACACAATGGACTTTGCAAAGTTCATTGTTGCTACAATGACAGAAGAAAACACAATGTACAACGTTGGTGGTACAGAGACATACACATATCAGGAAATTGCTCAGATGTTCTGGGAAGCAGACGGACGTGAGGGAGAAGTTAACATTAAATACGCTCCAGCATGGATGTTCAGCCTTCTTGCAATCCTTCCAAAAATTAAGAAGGAAGGTAAGTCAGACATTATGAGATTTTCTAAGTTCACACTCTCAAATGACTGCTACGGTGACCACGAGGTAGAAGGTCTTTCATTCAAGCAGTATATTGCTGAAAAGTCATATGCTCAGAGAATAGAAGACGAACTTGCAGCAAAGGCTG
>DCGS01000005.1:9548-17222 GCA_002314645.1 Ruminococcaceae bacterium UBA1772 | reverse complement strand
GCTGAGGATGCTGCTGAAGAAACAGCAGAAGCTGAAGCAGTAGTAGAGGAAACAGCAAGGGAGGAAGAATAATGAATTGGGCTTTAATTGGAATCCTTTTTGTAGCAGCTCTCATTGGCTGTGTAGTAGGATTTAAAGAATTTGTATGGTTCATGTCTGTAGGTTATGGCCTTGCCATTGCTGCAGTTGGTTTAGTTCTTGGTATTGTTTCTCTTACAACAGACCTTGCTGCATGGAACGTTATTACACTCATTCAGTGTGTTGTATTTGTAGCATACGGCTTCCGTCTTGGCGGATTCCTTCTTATTCGTGAAATTAAAAATGCTGCTTACAAGAAGACACTTCAGGAAGCAGCTGGTAAAGAGCCACCAGTCTTTGTAAAGGCTATTATGTGGCTTATGATGGGCGTTCTTTATCTTCTCCAGCCATCAGGCGTTATCTTCAGAATGATGAACGCTGGTTCTGGAGAAATTTCAAACGACATTTCTGTAATGTCAATTATTGGCCTTGTTATTATGATTGGTGCTGTAGTACTTGAATCAGTAGCAGACAAGCAGAAGAGTGCACAGAAGGCAGCAGACCCTAAGATGGTTGCTACAGAAGGCCTCTTCAAGATTGTACGTTGCCCTAACTACCTTGGCGAAATCCTCTTCTGGATTGGTACATTCGTTTCAGGTATTGGCGCATATCAGGGCGTTGCACAGTGGCTTCTTGCACTTGCTGGTCTCATCATGATTATCTACATCATGTTCCACGGTGCAATGAGACTTGAAAGAAGACAGTATAAGCGTCTTGCTGGCGATCCACGCTATGAAGAATATGTTGCAAAGACTCCAATTATCATTCCTTTAGTTCCTCTTTATCATCTTTATGATCCAAAGAAGGATGCAGCAAAGCAGGCTCAGAAGGAAGCTAAAAAGGCTAAGAAAAACGGAAAATAATTAAAAGTTAAGAGGGCTCGAATTTTGAGCCCTCTTAGTTCTATTAGAAAGGATTTATTACCATGATATATTGGACAGATGCCCCAGTTGAGGGCGCATTCACAATACCAATGGCAATTATAGACTTTTTACCTGTTCTTTTCTTTTTCCTTGGCGGAATGAGAGTAATAAAGGACCTTTATAGTGTTGTTTCAAGAAGAACATACACACTTCTTTCAAGTGGTGTAATTATGTGCTTCGTTGGTGGCGCACTTAAGGCACTTTGGAAGTTCCTTTTCGTCTTTGGAATTAACTACCCATTTCTTTACACAGCACTTTTCCCAATGCAGGGACCAGGATTCTGCATTTTCCTTGCAGGACTCATCTTTGCACTTGTTGAAACAAAGAAGAAAGTTAAAGTTGAAGAGACAAGTAACTTAAATGTACTTGCTGCAACAGTTACATCTTCACTTCCACTTTTAATGTTCCAGACAATTGGAAGCATTGGTTCACTCGTTGTTCTTGCAATTTTTGCAGGTAGAATGAAGAAGACTTCAGCAGTAATTTGCTTTGTATTGGCAATAGTTTCACTTCTTGGAATGGGGTATTTGGGTGCTACTATAGATACATCGCTCGCTTGGGCTAACTGGGTAGAACAGGGAATTAATATCTTTGGCCAACTTCTTTTCTATGTGGGTGCATTAATCCTTCATAAGAGTGGCTACGTAAAGGGTGAAACAAATGGTTAACGCATTAGAAATTGCAAAAAAATACTTCAACGTTGTTGAAAAGGATCCAGGTGAATACAAAACCGTAAAGGGCGGTATGATGAAGGCTGAATGTAAGCAGTATTACATAGAAGGCCTTGGTAATATGGCATTCCAGAATGCAACAGCAATGTTCGGACTTATGAAGATGGACATGATGTGCATTACTCCTATTGAAAGAGACCTTCCACTTTTCTCATATGACATCATAAATGCAATGGGTAACTACACACTCATCATTGAAATGTACGACGTAATGCTTGAAAACGGTACATTTATGGCATCAGATTTACCTGAATTCTTAGAAATAAAGGACAAGTACAAAGACCTTCCTGACGATGACAGAGGAGAGCACTGGTATGACAGCATAAAGCTTACATCTTCTGTATCTAAGAAGGGCAAGAAGAAGGCTCTTGAAGCTCAGTGTGACGAGCTTTACGCCGCATATCTTGAAAAGTACTTTAAGATGGCAAAGGAAATGTCTCCTTGTAATGCGGATGAAAAAAGAGAGAAGTCTCATTCATACGTTGACGGACTTCTTTCAAACGGTGGTCCTTCAACAGACCAGTTCATAAAACTCATTGGTAAAGAAAAAACAGAAGAATACTTTACAAAGGTTATCTTCGGTACAAAGTAAGTCAAAAGACCTCGAACTTCTAAATTCGAGGTCTTTATTTTTTATAATATATATGATAAAATTCTTAGCATATTAATTTAATTTTAAAGGTATACGGAGTGAATTTTTTTAATGATCGGTGACAATATTGGTCTAATAATTGCATTTGTAGTTTGTCTTTTGCTCTCAGCATTCTTCTCATCTACTGAGACAGCATTTTCTTCTGCAAACAGAATCAGACTCAAGAGTATGAGTGAAGACGGAAGCAAGCGTGCAGACAAAGCACTTAAGGTAATGGATGATTACGATGCACTTCTTTCTTCAATTCTCATTGGAAATAACATAGTAAATATTGCAATGGCATCCATTGCAACTGTTATTTGCGTGTCTAAATGGGGAGACATTGGCGCTACCATTTCAACTGTGTTTACAACAGTTGTTGTATTAATTTTTGCGGAAATTACTCCTAAGAGTCTTGCAAAGGAAGTTCCAGAAAAGTTCTCAATGGCAGTAGCACCTGTTATGAGAGTTTTTGTTACAATACTCAAGCCTATTAACTTCATCTTTACTGGTTGGAAGAACTTAATAAAAAAGCTTTTCCGTCTTGAGTCTGATGCAACCATTACTGAAGGCGAATTCCTTACAATGGTTGAAGAAGCTGAAAACGAGGGTGGAATTGACGAGGCAGACGGTGAACTCATTCGTAGCGTTATTGAGTTTAACGACGTAGATGCTGGTGAAATCTTGACTCCTCGTGTTGACGTTGTTGCCATACCAAAGGATGAATCTATAGAGGACATTAGAAACGTATTCATTGAAAACGAGTATTCACGTCTTCCTGTATATGACGAGGACATTGACGACATAATTGGATTCATTCACAGACACGACTTCAACACATTCGTTTACACAATGGGTCAAACTGTTGCGGACATTATGAAGCCTGTTATGTACGTTCCACCAACAATGAAAATTTCTAAAATCCTTCAGGACATGCAGAAGAAACACATTCACATGGTTGTTGTATCTGACGAGTTCGGTGGTACAGAAGGTATTCTTACTATGGAGGACATCCTTGAGGAGCTTGTAGGAGAAATCTACGACGAGCACGACGAGGGCGAGGAAATAACAGAGTTTGAAAAGGTCGGCTTTAACGAGTACAAGATTAAGTGTACAGCAGACCTTGAAGACATGTTTGAGTTCTTTAAGCTCCGAGAGGACCTTGATGAAGAGTTTGAATCGAACACGGTTTCAGGCTGGGTTTTAGAGCAGCTTGATAAAATGCCAAAGGTGGGCGATTCATTTACATATGAAAACCTATTCGTTGTTGTTACAAATTCAGACGAAAGAAGAGTACTTGAAATAATGGTTCGAGTTCTTGAAACTGAAGAAGAGGAAAAGAGTGAATGAGAAGCTTTACAATAACGGAGAATGACAAGAACCAGAGACTGGATAAGTTTCTTACAAAGTCACTTCCGAATTTACCAAAGTCTCTTATGTACAAGTACATCCGTACAAAGAGAATAAAAGTGAATAGAAAAAGAGCGGAAATTTCAACTCGTCTCAACCTTGGCGACGTTGTAGACCTCTACATAAACGATGAATTCTTTGAAATTCCCGAGTCTAAGAAGAACTACGACTTCCTTCATGCCTCTTTAAAGCTGGATATTATCTATGAGGATGAAAACCTTTTAGTCCTAGACAAAAAGGTTGGTCTTCTTTCACATCCAGACGACCAAGAATATGTAGACACACTCATTTCAAGAGTAAAACGTTACCTCTATGAAAAAGGTGAATACGACCCTGAAAGTGAGCTTTCGTTTACTCCTTCTTTAATTAACCGTATTGACCGCAATACGGGCGGTATAGTTCTTGCGGCAAAGAATGCGGAAACACTCCGCATAATGAACAAGAAGCTTAAAGACAGGGAAATACACAAGTTCTACTTTTGCGTTGTATGTGGTAAGCCTTCTGGTGGTCCAGACTCCTGGATTACCATGACAGACTACCTTGTAAAGAATGAAAATAAGAACAAGGTTTACGTATACAAAAACCCTGTTCCTGAATCTAAGGAAATTCGTACAAAGTACAGAGTGCTCAAGTCTGAAAAGGACTTGTCTTTAGTTGAAGTTGAACTCCTTACAGGACGTACACATCAAATACGTGCTCACTTTGCAAGTATTGGATGTCCACTCCTTGGAGATGGTAAATACGGCTCAAATGCAAATAATAAAGGCTACAAGAAACAATTCCTTTATTCATACCGAACAGCCTTCGACTTTTCATCGGATGCTGGAATGCTGAATTACCTTAACGGTAAGTCCTTTGAAGTTCCAGACGTTTGGTTTGCAGAAGAATTTCCTAATTTTTAAGAAAGCGTGAAAACATGTCACACATTTTAACTTATACAGGCGTGGAAATGGATCCTACACAGCCAAAGTCTTCTGACTTTGTGCTAGAGGACATTGCTCACGCTTTGTCTCTTATGACACGTGCAAACGGTCATTTTGAAACCTTTTATTCCGTAGCACAGCACTGCATTGGCTGTGCACAAGAAGCAAAGGCTCGTGGATATTCAGAAAGACTTCAGCTTGCCTGTCTTCTTCATGACGCAGCTGAAGCCTACATTTCTGACATTACTCGTCCAGTAAAGGAAAACCTCCCAAAGTACAAGGACTACGAAAATGTCCTCCTTGATATGATCTGGGAGAAGTTCCTTGGCTCTCCACTTACCGAAGAGGAAAGAGCCCTTGTCTTTGACATAGACGACATAATGCTTTACCACGAGTTTAAACACTTCACAAACTACGAACTCTTTGAACCAAAGTCTGTCCTCTTAACAAAGGACACACAAAATTACGACTTCGTAGATTTCAAACTCGTTGAAAAAGAATATGAGTCAATAGGGACGGTCCTAATTGACTCATTACATAAATGAGTCAAAATAGAACCGTCCACAACGACTCATCAAATGAAAGGAGGAGCATTCATGGACCACTTTGAACTAAGCTCAAAGTTTAAGCCAACAGGTGACCAGCCACAGGCAATAGATGCCTTGGTGGATGGTATAAACAAAGGCTACAAAGAGCAAACACTTCTTGGTGTAACAGGTTCAGGTAAGACCTTTACAATGGCAAACATAATTGAAAAGGTCAATAGACCAACACTTGTTCTTGCCCACAATAAAACACTTGCGGCACAGCTTTGCTCAGAGTTTCGTGAAATGTTCCCAAACAATGCTGTAGAGTATTTTGTTTCATACTACGACTACTATCAGCCTGAAGCATACGTGCCTACAACAGACACCTATATTGAAAAAGACTCATCAATTAATGATGAAATAGATAAGCTTCGTCATTCAGCAACATTCTCTCTTTCTGAAAGAAGAGACGTAATAATTGTTGCATCCGTTTCTTGCATTTATTCAATTGGTTCTCCTGAAATGTATAAGAACATGGTTGTGTCTTTAAGACCTGGAATGGAGAAGTCAAGAGACGACCTTCTTCGTCAGCTCGTTGGAATTCAGTATGAAAGAAATGACATAAACTTTATTCGTGGCAAGTTCAGAGTGCGCGGTGACACAGTTGAAATATTCACTGCATCGCAGAATGAAATTGCCCTTCGTGTTGAATTCTTTGGCGATGAAATAGATAGAATCTGTGAAATAAACGCTTTGACAGGTGAAGTGAAAGCAACTCTTTCACACGCCTGCATTTATCCTGCAACTCACTACGTAGTTGAACCAGAGTATCTTGACGCAGCCATTGCAGACATCATGCGTGAAATGATTGACCGCGTTGGCTACTTTGAAGAGCAGGGAAAGCTCATTGAAGCGCAGAGAATTAAACAGAGAATTGAGTATGATATGGAAATGCTTAGGGAGACAGGCTTCTGCAGTGGCGTTGAAAACTACTCACGTGTTCTTTCAAGGCGTGAGCCTGGTTCAACACCATACACGCTTTTGGACTTCTTCCCAGATGATTTCCTTATGTTCGTGGATGAATCGCACGTTACACTGCCTCAGGTTAGGGGTATGTTTGGCGGCGACCATGCACGCAAGGAAAACCTAATTGAATACGGTTTCAGACTTCCAAGTGCATTTGACAACAGACCTCTTAATTTTGACGAGTTCTATAGTCACATAAATCAGGTTGTGTTTGTAAGTGCAACACCAGGTGAACTTGAAAAGAGTAAGTCGGCAAGAATTGCAGAGCAGCTCATTAGACCTACTGGACTTCTTGACCCGCTCATTACTGTAAAGCCAGTCGAGGGCCAAATTGACGACTTAACTTCAGAAATTAACAAGAGAACTGAAAGAGGCGAGCGCGTCCTTGTCACAACTCTTACTAAGAAAATGGCCGAGGACCTAACTGCATACTTTGAAAACTACGGCATTCGTGTAAGGTACATGCACCACGATGTAGACACAATTGAACGTATGCAAATAATCCGCGATCTACGCCTTGGTGAGTTCGATGTACTCATTGGTATTAACCTTCTTCGTGAAGGACTCGACATACCTGAGGTTTCACTTGTTGCCATACTGGATGCGGATAAGGAAGGCTTCCTTCGTTCTGAAACTTCACTTGTTCAGACTATTGGTCGTGCTGCAAGAAATGCAAACGGTGAAGTTATTATGTATGCGGATTCAGTTACTCCTTCAATGGAAAGGGCCATAACTGAAACAATTCGTCGTCGTGACATTCAGATGAAGTATAACGAGGAACACGGCATTACGCCAAAGACCATTGTTAAGGATGTAAGAGAAATTATTGAAATTACATCTAAGGTGGACAAGGATCCATCTAAGACAGGTAAACGTCTTACAAAGGCAGAACGTGTTGCTCTTATTGAGAAATATACAAAAGACATGAAGGCTTGCGCTAGAATTCTTGATTTTGAACAGGCTGCAATCCTAAGAGATGAAATAGAGAGGCTTCGTAATGGCGGTTAAGGATATTTACGTAAAAGGTGCAAGAGAACATAACCTAAAAAACGTTGAACTTACAGTTCCACGTGACAAAATGGTTGTATTTACTGGACTTTCAGGTTCCGGTAAGTCATCTCTTGCGTTTGACACAATATATGCAGAGGGACAAAGAAGATACATGGAGTCTTTGTCTTCCTATGCAAGACAGTTCTTAGGGCTTATGGAAAAACCTAAGGTTGAAATGATTGAAGGTCTTTCTCCGGCCATTTCAATTGACCAGAAGACTACTTCTAAAAACCCACGTTCTACCGTTGGTACAGTAACTGAAATATATGACTACCTTCGTCTTCTTTACGCACGTATTGGCGTTCCACATTGTCCAGTTTGTGGTAAGGAAATAAAGGGCCAGTCAATTGACCAAATTGTAGATAGAGTTTTAGA
>DCGS01000005.1:9113-9452 GCA_002314645.1 Ruminococcaceae bacterium UBA1772 | reverse complement strand
GGGTGAGTACGTAAAGGAACTTGAAGCTGCATCTAAGCAGGGCTATGTTCGTGCTCGTATTGATGGAGAAATCCATGACCTCTCTGAGAAGATTAAACTTGAAAAGAACATAAAGCACACTATTGAAATAGTGGTTGACCGTCTTGTTGTAAAGGACGGCATTCGTACACGTCTTACAGACTCTATAGAAACCGCTTCTAAGCTCTCTAAGGGACAGCTTGTTGTTGATGTAATTGGAGGAGAACAGCTTGAGTTCTCTCAAACATATGCGTGCCCAGAGCACGACATAAGTGTTACAGAACTTGCTCCTCGTATGTTCTCATTCAACAACCCATTTGG
>DCGS01000005.1:8692-9099 GCA_002314645.1 Ruminococcaceae bacterium UBA1772 | reverse complement strand
GCATGTCCAGAGTGCCTTGGTCTTGGTGAGTACACAAAAATTGACCCAGACCTTTTAATTCCAGACAAGAACCTCTCCATTAGAGAGGGTGCCTTTAACTGCTACGGCTGGTCAAAGGCAGACGGTGGTTCAATTGCTGAAATGTACTTTGAGGGTATTGCAAAGGAGTATGGCTTTTCTATTGACGTACCAGTAAAGGACATGGCTAAAAAGGATCTTGATGTCCTTCTTTACGGTACTGGAGACAGACGTGTTAAATTCCAAAGAACTACGACCTACAGTTCAGGCACATTCATGTCAAGATTTGAAGGTGTAGTAAACAACCTTCAAAGAAAATATGACGAGACAACATCAGAAGCTTCTCGCCGTCAAATTGAAAGCCTTATGTCTACACATAAGTGCTCTTC
>DCGS01000005.1:8164-8681 GCA_002314645.1 Ruminococcaceae bacterium UBA1772 | reverse complement strand
TGTAACGGCAGACGCCTTCGCCCTGAAAGCCTTGCTGTAACGGTCGGTTCCACTAAAATAGACTGCAAAGCAGTCCTTGAAGCCAACAAGACGGCCAAGCCAGGCCAGCCTAAAACTGTTGGCTCAGACGCTCTCAGCATAGATGAATTCACAAACCTTTCCATAAGAAAAGAGCTTGAATTCATAGAGAGCCTCGAGCTCTCTGAAAGAGATGCTATAATTGCAGAGTTAATTGTTAAAGAAATTAAGTCACGACTTAATTTCCTATGCAGCGTTGGACTTGACTACTTGAACCTTTCAAGAAAGGCAGGCACACTTTCTGGCGGTGAAAGCCAGAGAATTCGCCTTGCCACACAAATAGGTTCAAGCCTTATGGGTGTTCTTTACATTCTAGATGAGCCTTCCATTGGTCTCCACCAAAGAGACAATGACAAGCTCATTGAAACACTGAAGAACCTTCGTGACCTTGGTAACACACTCATAGTTGTTGAACATGATGAAGACACTATGCGTGCTG
>DCGS01000005.1:2554-8152 GCA_002314645.1 Ruminococcaceae bacterium UBA1772 | reverse complement strand
TGCTGACTACATTGTTGACATAGGTCCTGGTGCTGGTATTAACGGCGGACAAGTTGTTGCAACTGGTACCGCAGATGAAATTATGGCCTGCAAGGATTCAATTACAGGCCAGTACCTTTCTGGTGCAAGAAAAATACCAGTTCCAACAAAAAGAAGAAAGGGAAATGGTAAGTTCCTTGAAGTTAAGGGAGCGGAGGAAAACAACTTAAAGAATGTTGATGTTAAAATTCCTCTTGGTACATTTACCTGCGTTACAGGTGTTTCAGGTTCAGGTAAGTCATCTCTTGTAAACGAGGTTATTCACAAGACGCTGGCAAGAGATCTTAACAGAGCAAAGGCATTCCCAGGTAAGTGTAAGAGTGTAACAGGTCTTGAGCACTTGGATAAATGCATAGACATTGACCAGTCTCCAATTGGTCGTATGCCAAGCTCAAACCCTGCAACATACACAAACCTCTTTAATGACATTAGAACTCTTTTTGCTGCCACTCAGGACGCAAAAATTCGTGGTTACAACCCTGGTCGATTCTCATTCAACGTAAAGGGTGGTAGATGTGAGTCTTGTAAGGGTGACGGTATTGTAAAAATTGAAATGCACTTCCTTGCAGACGTATATGTCCCATGCGAGGTGTGCGGTGGTTCAAGATATAACCGAGAAACTCTTGAGGTTAAGTACAAGGGAAAGAGCATTGCAGACGTTCTTGCAATGAGTGTTGACGAAGCAGTTGAATTCTTCTCAGCCGTTCCTAAAATTCATAACAGACTCAAGACCCTTCAAGAGGTAGGTCTTGGTTATGTTACTTTAGGACAGAGTGCAACAACACTTTCAGGTGGTGAGGCACAGCGTGTAAAGCTTGCAACAGAGCTTTCAAAGCGTTCAACAGGTAAGACCTTCTACATCTTAGATGAGCCTACAACAGGTCTTCATTCTGCAGACGTACACAAGCTTATTGAAGTACTTCAAAAGCTTGTAGATGCTGGAAACACTGTTTTAGTTATTGAACATAACTTAGATGTAATTAAAACAGCAGACCACATTATTGACCTTGGACCTGAGGGAGGAGACAAGGGTGGTACCATTCTTGTTACAGGTACTCCAGAGCAGGTTGCAAAGTGTGAAAAGTCTTATACAGGCCAGTATCTTAAGAAAATGTTATAAATTAAACAATAAAAACTGTTGTAAAGATTAGGAAAATAATATAAAATATTAGTAGTTTTTTTGAGGAGTTGTATTTTTAAATGCTCGGTTGGATCTTAGGAGTTGAAAAATCAGTTTACAGATCAGTCCTTTACAATATTTTTGTAGCTACAGGACTTGTACTTTTCGGTTGTTTCCTTACACTTTTTTATGTAGGGGCTCCTATGCTTGTAAATAAGTTTGCAAATAATATCAACTCAAATAAGTAATTGTGCTTTTGAAGAAAGGCCAGCCATAATGACTGACCTTTCTTTTTTTAATACAAAGTTATTATTTGTTAAATAGTTTGTTAACATTTGGTAGTATAATAACATCGTCAAAGATGAGGGAATAAATTAAATATTGAGGAGGTCTTATTGCATGATTAGTAAGATTTTGGCTGTTGCAATTTTCGTGCTTATGTTTATTAACATTGTGCTTGGAAAATTTGAACGCCATATTGTTACTCTTGTCAGTGGTCTTGCAATGCTCGTAGTAGTTATGGGTATTTGCTTACACGACATGAATGCCATCATTGACACATTAAACTTTAAGGCGTTTATTGAGCCTTCGTTTTGGTACGGAGCTTCCGAAGAATCATTCGGAATAAACTGGGCTACAATAATCTTTATTGCCGGTATGACCGTAATGGTTGAAGGAATGGGACACACAGGTTTCTTCCGCTGGCTCTGCCTTAAAATTGCAAAGTTCACAAAGTACAAAACGGTACCACTTCTTATTGCATTTATGCTTATGTCAGCATTCCTTGCAATGTTCATTGACAGTATTACCGTAATTATGTTCCTTGTTGCTGCAACTCTTGAACTTGCTAGAGTTCTTAAGTTTGACCCAGTACCAATGATTTTGTCAGAAATCTTCTGCGCAAATCTTGGTGGTTCAGCAACAATGTGCGGTGACCCACCAAACATTATTATAGGTACATCACTTGGTTATACTTTCTTTGACTTCATTGAAAACACAGGTGTAATTGCACTAATTTGTTTAGTACTTATTGTTCCATATTTCTACTTCGCTTGTAGAAAAGCACTTATTGAAAGTGAAAAGAATAGACCAGCAGACACAGTATATCCAAACCCTGAAGACGCTATTGAAAACAAGACAGGATTCATCCTTGCTGTTATTACATTCCTTATTGTAGTTGTTCTTCTTATAACACATGCACAGACAGAAATTACTGTTGCATCCATTGGTGTTATTGGTGCTGTTCTTACTCTTATTAGTACAGTCATTGCCTACAACTTCAAGACAATTGGTGAAGTTATGAAGAAGGTAGACTACAAGACATTACTTTTCTTCATTGGTCTCTTCGTAGCAGTATCAGGCCTTGAAGTAACAGGTATTCTTGAAATTATTGCTGGCTTCATTGCTAAGGTTTCAGGCGGTAATGTTGTTATTACAATTGCAATCATCATTTGGGTATCTGCAATTGCATCTGCATTCGTTGACAACATCCCATTTGCTGCAACCATGATTCCAGTTATTGTATCTATGTCAGGTTCAACAGGTATTCACCTTGACACACTTGCATATACTCTTTCACTTGGTACAGATATTGGTGGTAACGCAACTCCAATTGGTGCATCAGCTAACGTTGTTGGTACTAGCCTTGCTGCAAAAGACGGAAAGCCTATTACATGGGGCAAGTTCTGCAAGTATAATGCACCTGCAACAATCATTGTAATTGCAATTTCAATGGTTTGCCTTATTATTAAGTTCGCTTAAATAGGAGGATGTATATGGGACAGGTAATTATTACAATTGGTCGTGAGTATGGTAGCCAGGGTCATAATATTGCAGTAGCCCTTGGTGAAAAGCTCGGACTTAAAGTATATGACAAGTCAGTAGTTGACCACCTTGTTGAAGAAGGCTTTGACAAGGATATCATTTCAAACTACGACGAAAAGAAGAGACATCTTTTCTTCTCTCAGAAGGTTAATGGTCTTTCAAACTCAATTGAGGAAGTTATTGCTGAAAAGATCTTTGAATATGAAAAGGAAATTGCTGAATCTGGCGAGTCATTCATCTTTGTAGGTCGTTGTTCAGACTACATTCTTCGTGAATATCCTCATATTGTAAAAATCTTCATTCGCGGTGAGCATGACGCAAAGAAGCAGCATCTTATAGATGACCTTGGCATGACAGCAGATGAAGCAGAGGATAAGATGAAGGACATGGATAAGAAGAGAAAGGCATACCACGACTCATATTGTGAGTACAAGTGGGGCGATTCAAAAGCTTATGACCTTACAATTAACTCTTCAAAACTTGGCATTGAAAAGACAGTTGAGTTCCTTGCAAATTATATAAAGCTTTACAATGAATAATTAAAGGAAAAGGGCAATGGAAACATTGCCCTTTTATATATATAAAATAATACAAATATATTATTGACTTTTACAATTGTTTACTCTATATTTTAATTTACGTTATATTTTTTATGGCGTAAATCTGGTCTATAAATTAGATAGTTTATGGTTAAAAGAGGAAGTGCATAATTGGAAAAGACAGAGGTAATTGTAGAGGGAGCTGCAATGGCAGCAGATAATCCAATAATTAAATTAAAAGACATAAAGGTAGCCTTTGACGGTGAGCAGATTCTAAAGGATTTAAACCTGGAAATAAAAGACGGAGAGTTTGTAACGCTTCTCGGTCCATCAGGTTGCGGTAAAACAACGACACTACGCATTATTGCAGGATTCTTAGAACCAGACGCCGGCGAGGTTATTTTTGAAGATAAATGCATTAATGGTGTGCCGGCTCATGAGAGACAGGTTAACACCATTTTTCAGCGTTATGCGCTATTTCCACATCTTAATGTTTATGACAACATTGCGTTTGGACTTAGACTTCGCAAGGTGCCTGAAAATGAAATAAAGAAAAAGGTAGAGGAAATGCTCGCACTTGTCGACCTTAAAGGGTTCAACAGAAGACGCATTGAATCTCTCTCAGGTGGTCAGCAGCAGCGTGTTGCTATTGCACGTGCTCTTGCCGTTGACCCTAGAGTTCTCCTTCTTGACGAGCCTTTAGGTGCACTTGACTTAAAGCTTCGTAAGGACATGCAGGTTGAACTTAAAAACATTCAGCAGAGACTTGGCATTACATTTATTTATGTAACACATGACCAGGAAGAAGCTCTTTCAATGTCAGACAAGATTGTTGTTATGGATCATGGTGAAATCCAGCACATTGGTACACCAGAGGACATCTACAACGAGCCTGCTAACGCATTCGTTGCAGACTTCATTGGTGAGTCAAACATTCTTGATGGCGTTATGAAGAAGGACTTCAAGGTTGAATTCTCAGGTCATGTATTTGACTGCGTAGACAAGGGCTTCAATGAGAACGAGCTTGTAGACGTTGTAATTCGACCAGAGGACGTAGACGTATGTGAACCAGAAAACGGCATGATTTCTGGTACAGTTACTTCTGTAACATTCAAAGGCGTTCATTATGAAATAATTGTAGACATTAAAGGATTCAAATGGATGATCCAGTCTACAGACATTCAGCACGAGGGTGATGAAATTGGCATTCTCATTAAGCCGGATGAAATTCACATTATGAAGAAGTCAAAGTATTCAGGTATGTTTGGTGACTACTCAAGCTTCTCAGATGAAATGGATTATATTTCAGATGCATCAGCTGTATTTTCAGAGACTGATGAAGACGATGAATAAGGGAGGGTGGACCAATGAAAAATAAACCCTCTTCAAAGTTCTATAACGGAATTTCGGCCCCTTATGCACTTTGGTGTGTAATGTTTATTTTGGCTCCACTCGTTATAGTTCTTTACTACGCATTAACAAATGCGGACGGCGAATTCACAATGGCAAATATTAAGCACCTTTCAATGTATGGTGACACAATTGCTCGTTCAATTTACTTTGGACTTATTGCAACTGTTATTTGCCTTATTATTTCTTACCCGCTCGCATACTTCATTTCAAAAGTAAAAGCAAGTACTCAGGCAATACTTATTATGATGGTAATGGTACCAATGTGGATGAACTTCCTTCTTCGTACCTATGCAATCATGGTTCTCTTTGAGGACACAGGTATTATCAATAACATTTTAAATGCCATTGGTCTTTCTCCAGTGCATTTAATTAACACATCTGGAGCAGTTATATTCGGTATGGTTTATAACTATCTTCCATTCATGATCTTGCCTCTTTACACAGCAATGACAAAGCTTGACTATCGTCTTATTGAGGCGGCTCGTGACCTTGGTGCAAACGGCTTCCAGACTATTAAAGATGTTATGATTCCACTTACAAAGGCTGGAATTATTTCAGGTATTACAATGGTATTCGTACCATCTGTATCAACCTTCTATATTTCTCAGAAACTCGGTGGCGGTAAATATACCCTCATTGGTGACGTTATTGAAATGCAGTTCC
>DCGS01000005.1:1926-2512 GCA_002314645.1 Ruminococcaceae bacterium UBA1772 | reverse complement strand
TCAATTTCAATGCTTCTTATGGTTCTTATTCTCATCTGCCTTGCAGTAATGAATAAGTTCGGAGATGACGAGGGAGGTGCTTTAGTATGAGTAAGAAACTTTCTATGTCATCTAAGATTTACATGGCAATTATTTTCTTCATTCTTTACGCACCAATTGCAGTTCTTGTATTCTACTCATTTAACTCTTCAAATAGTACCAGCGTATTTGCAGGTTTCTCAATCCACTGGTACAAAGAGCTTATAAAGGATACAGCAACAATTGCTGCTCTTCGTAACACACTCATACTTGCAGTTATTTCATCAATAATTTCTACATTTATTGGTACTGTATCTGCAGTAGGACTCCATTACACAAATACAAAGCTCTATAAGAAATCAGTAATGACAACTTCTAACATTCCTCTTATGAATCCAGATATTGTTACTGGTATTTCAATGATGCTTCTTTTTGTATTTGTTGGAACAATTCTTCACAGAAGTGGTGTGCTTGGCTTTGCTACAATGCTTATTGCTCACATTACTTTCCAGTTACCTTATGTAATCTTAAATATTCTTCCAAGATTTAAAACAATGGATAAGTATTT
>DCGS01000005.1:0-1854 GCA_002314645.1 Ruminococcaceae bacterium UBA1772 | reverse complement strand
ATTAAGGCTGAAGTTCTTGCAGCTTTCATTATGGCGTTCACACTTTCTCTTGATGACTTCGTTATCAGTTATTTCGTAAGTGGTCCAGAGTTCCAAACTCTTCCAATCCACATTTACTCAATGACAAAGAAGCGTGTAACACCTGATATGTACGCACTTTCAACAATCATCTTCATTGTTGTATTCATTCTTCTCATCCTTTCTAATATGGCACAGGATGAAGAAAGACTTGAGAAGCGTCGTATTAGACGTGAACTTCGTCAGGAGAAGAAAGAGAGGGCAGACGCATGAATTACATGAAAAAAATTCTCTCTTTAGTATTTGCTCTTTCTATAATCCTTTCTATTTGTTCTGTTTCAGCTTCTGCTAAGACTTCTGAGGATTATCCTATAGATGAGGAATATTACCAAAACAACCCTTATAGAGGCACTACACTTAACGTGTACAACTGGGGTGAATACATTTCAGATGGTGCCGAAGATTCTATTGACGTAAATAAGGAGTTTGAAAAGCTTACTGGAATTAAGGTTAACTACACAAACTTCGACAGTAACGAAGACATGTATGCTAAACTTAAGAGCGGTGGTGCAAACTACGACGTTATTATTCCTTCTGAATATATGATTGACCGTCTTAAAAACGAAGGAATGCTTTTAAAGTTGGACATGAACAACATTCCAAACTTTAAGTATATTGACGACAAGTATAAAGGACTCTTTTTCGATCCAAACAATGAATACTCAATTGCATATACAGTAGGTTACGTTGCTCTTATTTATAATAAGACAATGGTTGAAGAGGCTCCAGACAGCTGGGAAGCACTTTGGGACGAGCGTTATGCTGGGAACATTCTTATGTTCAACAACCCACGTGACGGCTTTGCTTTGGCTCAGCTCATTTTAGGACAAAGCCTTAACTCTACAGATCCAGACGAATGGAAGCTTGCTTATGACAAGCTCCTTGAACAGAAGCCTGTTGTTCGTGCTTATGTAATGGATGAAATATTCAACATTATGGAAAGTGGCGCTGCTGCCATTGCTCCATACTACGTTGGTGACTTCCTTACTATGAAGGACAACAACGACGACCTTGAGGTTGCCATTCCAAAGGAAGGCGCTAACATTTTCGTAGACGCTATTTGTATTCCTTCAACATGTCAGAACAAGGGTGCTGCAGAACTCTATATCAATTTCTTGAACGAGCCACAAATTGCGCTTGCTAATGCAGAGTATATCTACTATGCAACTCCAAGCTGGGCCGTTCGTGAAATGGAGGACTACAGCCTTGTAGACAATGAATTCATTTATCCAGATGACTCTGTTACAGAGAAGTTTGAATATTTCTACACATTGCCACCGGAAATTAACACACTTATGTCTAATTACTGGGGCGACCTCAAAATAGACGGGGACTCAAACGTTTCCGTGTATATTGGACTTGGTGTATTTGGCGCGCTCGGCCTTGCTTCTGCAGCGTACTATTACATTAAAAAAATGAGAAGAGAAAAGTACTACGATTAAGCAAAAAATGATTAAAAACAACAAATAGCAAATTTTTTAAAATATTTTGCTATTTGTTGTTGACATCATGAAATCTCTTTGTTATAATTATCAACGTTGCGTGAGGGCAATAGCTCGTACGTAATATGCGAGAGTGGCGGAATCGGCAGACGCGCACGTTTGAGGGGCGTGTACTTCACGGTGTACGGGTTCAAGTCCCGTCTCTCGCACCAGAAGGCCTGACGTGTGTCAGGCCTTTTATTTTTCTCTATTTGCGGACGTGGCGAAATTGGCAGACGCTCAGGTCTCAGAAGCCTGTGACTTCGGTCGTGTGGGTTCAAGTCCCATCGTCCGC
>DCGS01000077.1:1391-4638 GCA_002314645.1 Ruminococcaceae bacterium UBA1772 | reverse complement strand
CTGTTGTAATGTTTTGAAGGTCTGTTTTCTGCATTTCCTTAAGGTAGGAAATGGCAGCACCCAGTGCACAAACGGAAACATCTGTTATAACGCCAAGTGCATCTGGAGTCTTTTCAAAACGACCCATGATTTCCTTCTCAGCAGAAGCGTAACTGAATCTTTCTTCAGATTCCTTCTGGAGTTTAATTGACTCAACACGCTTTTCATATTCAAGAATTCCACGAAGCTTCAATGCATAGTCATTTACAATAACTTCTGTAGGAGAGAACCTACCAAGTTCGTTGAATGCATATGTACCGCCAAGCTCTGCGGATGTTGTTGTAACAAATACGGTACCAGTTGAAACGTCTGCAAAGCAAAGACCAACGTTGTCCTTGTCTGCGCAAACTGCGCAGAGGTAGTTGTTCTTTGACTCGTCAAGCATTGACGACTCAGTAACTGTACCAGGTGTTACAATTCGAATTACTCCGCGCTTTACTATTCCCTTTGCGGTTGCTGGGTCCTCAAGTTGCTCGCAGATTGCAACCTTGTAACCCTTATTTACAAGTCTTGCAATGTATGAGTCAGCAGCATGAAATGGGACACCGCACATTGGTGCACGCTCCTCTTGTCCACAGTCCTTACCCGTAAGGACTAAGTCAAGCTCGCGTGACACGGTTACAGCGTCCTCAAAGAACATCTCATAAAAGTCACCGAGACGATAAAACAGTATTTCATTTTTATATTGTTCCTTTGTCTGCAGATATTGCTGCATCATTGGTGTATATCCAGCCATTTTACCCTCTCCATGACTTTAATTTTCTCCATAAACTTTTAAAACAGGGCGACATCCGCCGCCCTGTTCCAAAATACAATTAGCAACCTGCGCAAGAGCTGCAGCTTCCGCCGCATTCGCCTTCAGCTGGCTGTGGCTCACATGTCTGTGGGTCCTCACCGTTTACGCAGAGGTAAAGAATCTGCATAAGGTAGTTCATCATGTTGTCAATTTCCTGACGTGATTCCTCATACTGAGCCATAACTTCTGTGCACATAAGTGCTGTGTAAACGTTCTGGAAATCCTTATCAAGCTTACCCATGAGCTTCTCATCAGGTGTAGCGTTCATTGATTCAGCCTGGAACTGAGTTCTGATTTCCTCAATCTTTGCCATCATATCCTGAACTTCAGGATCTTTCTCTGAAGCTTCTTTTCTGGCAATGAAATTCTTGTAGCGCTCGTCCTCCTGGATTGCTGCGCCAAGTTGTCTTGTAAGTGCAACTACGTCCATTGTAATTCTCCTTTATAAATTTTATTTCAACTAGCAATTTGCTAAAATTTGAACGA
This sequence comes from Ruminococcaceae bacterium UBA1772, assembly GCA_002314645.1. Lineage (GTDB taxonomy): Bacteria > Bacillota > Clostridia > Oscillospirales > Acutalibacteraceae > UBA1227. The sequence goes on along the minus strand of DCGS01000077.1, from coordinate 3,317 downwards.
ATTAAGATTCTCTAAGTTCACCCTTCAAAATCCAGGTGAGGGGTTCTGTAACTTCAACGTTACAAAAGTTTCCAATGCATGAATCTGGTCCATCAAACTCAATCATTATGTTGCCCGATGTACGACCAGAAATTCTACCCGCCTTGTTGCGTCCTTCAGCAAGTACTCTGTACACATTTCCCTTCATTCCCTGTGAACGAGCAAATGCAACCTCTTCCTGAGCCTTCTGAAGTTCAGCAAACCACTGGGACTTTTCCTCGTGGCTTATAGGGTCTGGCATTGGCGCTGCCTTAGTGCCTTCACGTGGTGAATAAATAAAGATGTAGAGCGATGTAAAGCCTATTTCCTTTACAAGCGATACAGTATCCATAAATTCCTCATGAGTTTCCCCAGGGAATCCCACAATTACGTCACTTGTAAGGGATATGTCTGGCATAAGTTCACGTGCACGCTTTACAAGATCCATATAATGCTCTCTTGTATATCTTCTATTCATTTCAGAAAGGATTCTGTTGTTTCCACTCTGGAATGGAAGGTGCATATGTCTTTCAACTTTTTCACATTCACTCATGGCAACGAGGAGTTCTTCCGAACAATCCTTTGGATGCGATGTCATGAATCTGATAATAAAGTCGCCAGGAATGGCGTTAATGTCACGGATAAGCTTTGCAAAAAGATTTTTCTCTCCGAAATCATTTCCGAATGAGTTTACATTCTGGCCTATGAGCATAATTTCCTTGTAGCCGTCTGCTACAAGTTGTCTTGCGTCTGCCATAATATCTTCATACTTTCGGCTTCTTTCCCTACCGCGTACAAAAGGTACTACGCAGTATGTACAGAAGTTGTTGCATCCGTATGCAATAGGAAGGAATGCCTTTAAGTTGTTTGTATGCTTAGTTGGAAGTCCTTCTGCAATAACACCGTCTGACTCAGAAACGTCAAACACGCGTGAACCGCTTGTAAGCGCAGTATAAATAAGCTGTGGAAGACGGTGAAGTGCATGAGTTCCAAATACAATGTCCACGTATGGGAAACTCTTTCTAATACGCTCGGAAATGTGTTCCTGCTGAACCATACAGCCGCAGAGACAAATGAGAAGATTTGGATTCTCTGCTTTAAACTTCTTCAAAGCACCAACATTTCCAAACACACGGTCTTCCGCATGTTCACGTACGGCGCACGTATTAAACAGAATAAAGTCGGCCTCTTCAGGCTTGTCTGTAAATTCGTAACCCATTTCAGAAAGGAGGCCGTCTATACGTTCGCCGTCTGCAACATTGCCTTGGCAGCCGTATGTGTGAGTAAGCGCCTTCGGCGCACTTCCAGGAAAACGTGAAGAAATAATAGAACGAACTTCAGTTATGTAGTTAAACTGCTCGTTAAGTTCTTCTTTTGAAACTATACTTGTTCCTGCCACGTTTTTCCCTCCTTTTTCTCTCAAACAGGTAACTAATTGTATCATAAAAATATTTTAGTGTAAACATTATATAAGTATATAAATATATTATATGTTTCACAAACTTGTAATCATATTTTTGTAGTTATATAATTAATACATCAAAACATTCAAAGGAGAATGAATATGAATTGTACTAATTGCGGAAACCCAATAAACGAAGGTGCAAAGTTCTGCACAAACTGCGGAACTCCTGTTCAGACAAAGCCACAGGAAAAGCTCCAGTATGAAATTGTTGGACAGACAGTTCCTGCAGTTGAAATTACTCTCAACACAGGCGACTCTGTCTACACTCAAAGCGGTGGCATGGTTTGGCAGACAGAAGGCATTAGTATGACTACAAACACACGCGGTGGCGTGCTTAAGGGTCTTGGAAGAATGCTTGCTGGTGAATCGCTCTTCATGGCTACATACTCAAGTGGTAAGGACGGAGCAAAGGTTGCCTTCGGTTCAACAGTACCAGGCACAAT
>DCGS01000077.1:0-1215 GCA_002314645.1 Ruminococcaceae bacterium UBA1772 | reverse complement strand
AGGAACCGTATTCCTTGAAGTTGACGGTGACCAGGTAATTAAGGAGCTTGCTCCAGGTGAAGTTATTAAAGTCGACACAGGTAACGTTGTTGCCTTCGACAAAACTGTAGCCTATGAAATTGAAACAGTAAAAGGCTTCTCAAACATCCTCTTTGGTGGTGAAGGTCTCTTCCTTACAAAGCTCACAGGCCCAGGTAAAGTTATCCTTCAAACACAAAACTTCAACGACTTTGCTCAGCGCATTATCTCAATGATGCCAACAACAACTGCGTAAAAGAAAAACCAAGCAACAATAAAAGCCAAGAAAACAGCAAAACAAAAAACAAAAAGAGCTCACACAACGCACATGTGTGAGCTCTTTCTTTATAAATGTGGAGTGAATTTGGGAGAACACATTGTTAATGCAAGCGACTTATAATTATTGCATCCTTTTTGCACTTTGTAGCGCAATATCCACATTTTATACATTTTCTTTGGTCGACAACGTGAGGATTCTTTACTGAGCCCTCAATGGCATCTGCTGGGCAATTCTTTGCGCAGAGAGTACAGCCGACACATTTTTCTTCAGCAATTTCAACCTTTCTAATAGCCTTGTGGTTTTGGTCTGGTGAAATTGCCATTACAGGACAAATATCTTCGCACTGTCCGCAGCTAATACATTTAGCTGCATCTATACTGAAAACATTTGCTGTATCTGAAAGCTTTGGTACGTCAAATGGGCACGCAAAGAAGCAGGCTCCACATCCAACGCACTCATTTGGATTAATTTTGAATGCCATAGATCCTACCCCCTTAACCGCCAGACGCAGGTGACATAATCCATACCTCGTCACCGTTCTTTAGCGATGCACTTTTCTTTGGAGTACGAGACCCATTTAGGAAAACAATAACATCGCCAAAGCTTACTGGTTCATCCATTTTGGATTTACTATTGAAAATATCAAACACTTCTTTTACAGAAGATGCTTCACATTCAAAGTCTTTTACTCCAGAGTCCAATCTTGAAACTCCGTATACTTTTACTCTTACCATGACTAGACCCCCTTAATAAAGATATGGAAATGCCTCACGAGGAGGAATGTCAATTTTAAGCTTATTAAGGATTTTCTTTGTTGGAACACCATTTCTCCAACGTCTAATCTTGTAGTAGTCCTTGAGAAGAAGGTCAAGTTTAACTGAACTTCTTTCGTCGTTTGGATCTTCAAGAATGTCTGT
>DCGS01000087.1:503-20850 GCA_002314645.1 Ruminococcaceae bacterium UBA1772 | reverse complement strand
TTCAGAGCCGTTCTCAAGAAGTTCAACGAGCATACGCATTGTTGCGCCACCAAATGAGTGGCCAAGAAGGTGGATTTTCTTTTCTGAGCCCCAACCTGGTACAAGAGCCTTTGAGAAAGTCATACCAAAACGGTTGTGTCCTTTTTCTTGTGAATGAGCAGCACCATAGTCTACTGTTGTACCAGTAAGTTGTGCATAGAGTTCACATGCACGGTCCCAAGCTGAACCAATAGGTGATACTTGTGGAGCATATGCCTCAATGCCATCTGCACGAAGCTGCTTCATTTGGTTTCCTGCTACCATACCCCAATAAGGGAGAACGTTGTAGAGTTTGTTTTCTTCGCCCCAGCCCATCATGCCGTGAACGAAGATGTAAGGGTATTTGTTTTTGTATTCCATTTTTCTATCTCCTTAATATTAATCTGGAAGGTTTGCAAGGAAATCCATCCAGTAACCATACGCGTTGTTAAATCTTTTAGCACCTTTTTTACCAATGAATGTAAGTGATCCACCAATTACGGTTCCGTGGTCACCAGGAACAAGAGGGAGTGAGTGCCAAACACTCTTCTTTGCTGGTATTTTAGACTTAGGGTCATAGTCAACCCATGGCTCAGTCTTTGGATGAAGTCCTGATTCAACTGGAACAATACCGTCGTTCATTCTCCAACCTTCGTTAATTTGTATACCTGCAATTGTACGGTCGCCAAACTTGCCAAGTGATGCAGCAAATGGAGCAAAGAGTGGGAACATAATGCTGTCACGTACCCAGTTTCCTTGATCATTCTTTTTGGTTCCGTTTCCTGTTACTGCAAATAAATAAGCATTTGGAAGGTGTGTATTAGCGTTTATTTCCTGAGCTCTGTCAATGTGAATGTCTGCAAATACATTATCCTTTGCTTTAGCCCATTTACTGATTGCAGCAAGGTTCAGCATATTTCTCTTGTAGCGAACGCCATCTTCAACAGCTGTAATTCCCCAGTGTGCCATTTGGAAGTCATATACATGACCTGTTCCAACATTTCCAATGATAGAGGCTACTGTAGGAAGGGCATATGTAAGAATTCCATCTACTGTAAATGGAAGTGCATGAGGGAATGTAATTCCATCAAAAGGACCAGCAATTGATGTGATTGATTTTACAAGATTACCCTTTCCACCAACAAAGAGAGGTGAAATTTCATCTGCTGGAGTACAAGCACGTTCTTCTTCTGAACCATATTCAAGAAGTTCCATGAACATTCTCATTGTTGGACCACCAAAGCTGTGTCCTAGAAGGTGAATGCTGCGTTCTGGAGTCCAATTTGGAAGAACTGCCTTTGTGTGAGTCATTCCGAATCTGTTGTGACCATATTTCTTTGCGTGAGCTTCACCGTAGTCAACGGTTGTACCAGTGAGCATAGCATAAAGTTCACAAGCTCTGTCCCATGCAGAACCAAGAGGTGAAACAGAAGGAGCGTAAACTTCATATCCATTTGCTCTCATTTTTTTGAGGTAACTGCCTGTTACCATTCCCCAATAAGGGAGAACTTTATAAAGTTTCTTTTCTTCGCCCCAGCCCATCATGCCATGGACGAATACATAAGGATGTGCGTTTGCCATAATGACATCTCCTTTAAAATAATGAACATCTAAAATTATACTACAAGGCACTTTTGGTTTCACTTGTAGATGCTTATAAAATAAGAAGAATAAAATATACATAACTGATAATGATTTAAACACTTGTCAAATAAATAACATAATTAAAAGGTGTAAAGTGAAATGCCTTCACAGTTGCCAATTGTATACAAAAAAGCTATAATAAAAGCATAAATTTAAGGAGCAAAATAATATGGATTTTAAGGATATAAAAACCGAACAAGAACTAAAGGAATTCCTTGTAAATAAAGCAAAAAAGCACAATTCGTTTCAGCACTATACAACAATAGATGCTGTGGGAAATATGCTTCAAAATGGTATGTTTCATTTTACCATTGGAACAGCTCTTTCTTTAAATGATCAGAACGAAGGAACAAGAAAGGGCACATATGAAATGTGGGAGCGCACATACATTTCTAGTTTCTCATATGGCACTACAGAAAACATGGCCATGTGGGGTCTCTATTGCGTTCCTTGGGAGGATGCAGTAAGACTTACCATTCCAAGAAAAGAAATGATCAAATGGATTGAAGAGACCAAAGAAATATATGCATATACAGAATTTAAAACATATAGAAAAATAAATGAACCATTTGAACTCATTTTCTCAGACATTGTATACATTTCAGATTCAAAATCTGACGACAAAAAGTACCTCAATTGGAATGATAAATCCAATGACGTCACAAGCAAACTTAAAAACATTGAAACAAGACCGTCTATGACTGGAATCATAAAAAATGGTGCCTGGAAATATGAAAACGAAACACGTCTTATAATAAGGTCCAACCTAACGGTTCCAGTAAAACACATTGCAATTAAAGTTCCAGATTACATCAAACACTCAATGAAAATAACGACTGGTCCAAACTTTGAAGGGAAATTTAGTCAAAGAATTGGTCCTATAGATTTTCTTCCAGATATTCAACCAAGTCACTTTGAAGACCTAGTAAAATATAGATCCATTTGTCAAAAGTGTAAGCACACATTTGAAGAAAAATAATAATAAAGAAAAAGCCTCCACACTGTGTGGGGGCTTCTTTTTGGTAATATTTTCTATTGCAATAATTGTCGTAATTAGTAAAATAATAGGGAATACAAATTTAGGAGTATAAGATGAAACGTATATTATCTATAATATTCAGCCTTGTTTTACTCGTTTCAACATGTGCTTTTGGCTTATCTGCAAGTGCTGCAGACACGGTTACATTTACTGGGCCAACAATAGCCACAAAGGGCGGAACACTTGAAGTTGTTTTAAATTCAACAGGAAGTTATGTTGGAGCTTCGGGAACCCTTACATACGACAGTAGCATTTTAACCTTGAAAAGTATTACATCTGATATTTCAGGTTGTACACTTGCCTCTAATGATGGAAAGTTTGTTACTTATATGAATAACAGTGGAACCTATTTAAAGGGAAAAGTTATCATTGCAAAATTCACAGTAAGTAGCAGCGTTGAAGACTTGGCGGATGTAAAAGTTACTGTAAACGTGGACTTCAGTAACGGTAAAACTGACACAAATAAAAAACTTACATATAGATCTAGTCATAGTACTCATACCTACAAAAACCATTACTGTAAGTGTGGTCTTATAGAACCTGGTTACAAGGGCATGGCAAAGGTAGATACTGTCTGGGCTTATGTTAAAGATGGCAAGATAGACACAACCTATACTGGCCTTTCAAAGAATTCATATGGCTACAGATACATAAAGAGCGGGTACTTTGCAGAGACAACCACAGGCCTTCTTAAAATGCCATCAACATCAGACTATAGATCAAGTGAATGGCTTTACATTGAAAAAGGTAAATTCACTCAAGAGTTCACTGGTATGGCAAAGAATAGCTATGGCTGGCGTTATGTAAAAAACAGCGTCTTTGATCCTACGTACACAGGTCTTTCCAAGAATGAATATGGAATAAGATATATTGTTGATGGAAAGTTTGCAAGTGACGTTTCAGGTCTTCTAAAAATGCCATCTACTTCAGACTTTTATCCAAGCAAATGGGTATATATAAGTGAAGGTAAGTTTGATGAAAAATTCACTGGTATGGCAAAGAACAACTATGGTTGGCGTTATGTAAAGAACGGTCTTTATGATGAAACATACACAGGTCTTTCTAAGAACGAGTATGGCTACAGATACATTGTAAAAGGCAAGTTTGCAGATACCAAAACAGGTCTCCTTTTCATGCCAGCAGACTCTGACTACTATGCTTCAACTTGGATTTATATTGAAAGTGGTAAGTTTACTGGAAAGTGGACAGGTATTGCTTCCAACAGTTATGGCAAACGCTATGTTAAAAACAGCGTATTTGCTTCAACATTCACTGGTAAAGTAATAGCTGGTGGTAAAACATACAACATTAAAAACGGAAAAGTAATTTAAAAAAACCGAGCACTAAGTGCTCGGTTTTTTAATATAATTCTTTTTTACGTCTTTTGTTAAAGTCAAAAAATAGAGACACATAAAATAGAAATATAATTTGAATTATGCATTGGAAAATCCATTCGTACGGTACATTGTCTCCTTTGAAAATGACGTCCCATAATTGATAGGTTAAAAAGTTTGCTAGGTAGTTGAATCCTAATATGTAGATGGTGTTTCTTCCAAATATTTCAAGAACATTGCACTTTGGAATATATTTCTTTATGAAAAGTAAAATGCCAATTGAAATGGATGTAGAACTTACAAGAGCAAGGATAAAATTCCCACAAATCATTGAGTCCATAGAAACAAAATCAATAGGGTTAAATAGAGCTGCAAGAAGTCCAATGGACAAGAAAACAAATGTCAAAACAATGGTTTTAATGTTGCTTGTTGTTATTTTAGAGATGTACTCTTTCTGCTTTATTTTATATCCCAAAAACATATATGGCTGTGCCCAAATGGCACTGTCAATGTTCCAAACTAATTTGAATGGTTCAAACCTACAAAGCAAAAAGGCTCCAAATAAACTCAAAAGAATTAGTATGTACTGTATTGAGGCTTTTTGTTTAATGATTATTCGGAACAAAATACATGCTACAAAAATTGCTGTCAAAAACCAAATTGGAGAACAATTTGGCATCCAATACCAGGTGCCACGAGAGTATATTAAACCAAGTAAATACCTTTGGCCTAATTCAATTATTTTGCTTAGGTTTTCAGTTTGCAAGTATTTGATAAACAGCCAAATGAAATAGTTTGTAATTCCTAAAACAAAGTAAGGCTTTAAGTATCTTCTTGCTAGTTTCTTTGTGTTGCTGATAAAAGAATCATCTTTTAGAGAAAATAGGTATCCAGATAGTATAAAGAAGAATGGCATATGAAAGGCTTGTATCAGTTTTAAAATTATATCTGGCCTATGACAGTGACCAATAATTACTAATATGATGCCTATTCCACGCGCAACATCTATCCAATTTTGCCTTTTAAGGTTCATACTGTTAACTCCATCAAATATGTGTATAAAAACATTATATATAATTGTTGATACCATTTCCATATTATTGAAGTTTTTGTAAAAAAATGATAAAATTTAAATGTATGTATTGTAATTTGGGTAGGTATGACTATAATATGTATAAAATAATATAATATTATTAATGAAACGGAGAAGATAAAATGTATTATCTTGACAGTAACATTGAGAATTTAAATAGAATTTTTGACCAGCACAAAAGACAGGGCTATTTAAGACTTGATCTTAACGAAAACCCAGGTGGCTTGCCAGAAGAATTCATTAGAGAAACTTTAGCAGAGGTAGATCAGGAATTTGTTTCTCAGTATCCTGAAACACTTGAGTTTACAACAGTACTTGCTGATTACCTTGGTACAGACATTACACATCTTTGTCTTACAAATGGTTCTGCAGAAGCTATCAGATATATTATCCAGGCTTATACAGCTCCTGGCGGAAAGATTGTTGGTGTTGTTCCAACATACGCCATGTTTGAGGTTTACTCAAAGATGTATGGAAGAAACTTCATTCCAGTTGAGTACACAGAAGACCTTCAAATGCCAATAGAAAACATCCTTGCAAAAATGACAGATGATGTTCAGCTTCTTATCCTTGTTGTTCCAAACAATCCTGTTGGTAACCTTTACACAGATGAAGAAGTTGAAACACTTCTTGCTGAAGCTAAGAAAAAGGAAATTACAGTACTTATTGACGAAGCTTACCATTACTTCTGTCCAAAGACATATATTAAATATGCTCTTGAGAATGAACATGTATTTGTAACAAGAACTTTCTCTAAGCTCTTCTCTCTTGCAGGTGCTCGTCTTGGATATGCAGCAGGTTGGCCACAGGGCATTGAAATGGTTCAGAAGCTTTGCACACCTCATAACGTAAATGCATTTGCAATGAAGTTTGCACAAAAGATCATTACAACAGACGGCATGATTGAAGGTATGATTAAGCTTCAAAAAGAAGGTAGAGAGTACCTTGTTAATTCACTTGATGAACACGGATATGCTCACCACGGAAATGAAGGAAACTTTATTTTCATTAAACCAAAGACAGATCCTGCAACTCTTGTTGACAGAATGAAGGAAGAAAAGGGTATCCTTATTAAGACATATTCAGGCATTGGTTCTCTTGGAACAGTTCTTCGTGTATCAACAGGTGAAAAGCAGTATATGGAACGCTTCACAGAAGCACTTTATGAACTTGATAAATAATTAGGTGAACTGATGGATACATCAAATATCTCAGACGCTAAAGAAATACAAAAGGATATTTTAGCAAAACTACTTGCTGTATGTGAGGAAAACAATTTAAGAGTTTTTGCAGAGGGCGGAACTCTAATTGGAGCTGTAAGGGATGCAGCTTTTATTTCCTATGATGACGACATAGACACGGCAATGTTAAGAGAAGACTATGACAAACTAATGGAAATAGGACCTTCTTGTTTTGAATATCCGTATTTCTTTCAAAGTGCCTACACAGATGAAGGCTATTACAGACCACATATTCAAATTAGAAGAACAGACACATGTGGAGCATTAAGACATGAATTGCCTTATGTTAATTTTAACCAGGGTATTTTTATAGATGTCTTTCCATATGATGGTGTTCCAGATGACACCTTTTTTGGTAGAATTCATTGGTACAGAATACAGGTTTTAAAGAAACTAATGAGTATGCTTTATAGCCCAATTCCACCAAAGAATCCTATAAAGCGCATTGTAAAAAACTGTTTAAGACCCTTGAATAAAGTAATTAAAAGAGAAAAGTGCTACAAGCACTTTGACAATGTCTGTAAAAGGTATTCAAAAACTTCAGATACTTTAACTTTAATTTCATTCAATAGTAAATATCGTCAAAGACTTCTTAAGCGTGAATGGTTTGCTGAAACAATTTACTGCAAGTTTGATGAAATGATTTTACCTTGTCCTTCTGGTTATGATGGCATACTTACATCTAAATATGGGGACTGGAGGACACCTAGTGACAGTGGAACATTTCATGGGGATGTAGTTTTTGATGTGAATAGAAGTTATAAAGAGGTTGTAAAAGACCGGAAAGAGGAAAGAAATGATTGAACGAATCAAAAAGAAAATTAAAACAGTATTTATTAATCGTGTTTTAAAGAAAATTTCTCCTACCTATATTGCAGAACGTCGAGTTGAATCTTACGTTAAGAAAAATTTGAATGCTGTATTTAATAAGCAAGAATATTTTTTCTGGCTCTCACAGAATAGACCTGGCGAAACATTCTCAGATACAAAGAAGAGAATCTTTGCTGACTTACCTCCTGCAGAAGGTGTACTTAGAGACATTCAAAAGCTTGCATTAAGACTCCTTATTGAAATGGACAAAATTTGTAAGGAAAATGATATTAACTATTGGATTATGGGTGGAACAATCATTGGTTCTGTTCGCCATGGTGGCTTTATTCCTTGGGATGACGATGTTGATATTGGAATGATGAGAAAAGACTATGACAAGTTAAAGAAAGCACTTGAAGAAAGTGATAAGCTTGAAATCCTTGAATTTTATAACTTTAATGGTCTTTACAGAATTCCAAAGGTTGTTTTAAAGGGTGCCGAAGCAAAACTTGCAATGGACATTATTCTTTTTGACTATTCTAACTTTGAAGACTATGACATCCCAAAGAATGCATCACTTGAAGAAAAGTATGACATTGTTTGGGCTAAGCAGATGAAGGTTAGAAATAAATATGTCAGAGCTCTTAAGTTCCTTAAACTTAAAAATCTTGATGTTCAAAAGACAGGCTTAATTAAAAATCGAAAGAGATTTGAAGAAGCAACAAAACTTACTCAAAAATATATAGATATGTGTAACTACGAATATGATGATGGTAATGTTATCATCTGGGGTGTAGATAACTTTACAAGTAAGGCTCCAGATAAGCGTAGACTTTACACCAAAGAATCTGTTTTCCCACTTTGCGAACTTGAATTTGAAGGCTTAAAGTTCCCAGCACCTGCAGACTATATGGATATGATTACTCGTGAAGCAGGTAACATTTGGTCATTCCCAAATGATGTAGGAAACCCTAAGTTCTTCGATGAAAGACAGTTGGAAGTTGAATTTTCAAAGAGTGCTGAAGCAATGAAAATGCTTGGCATTAATTTGGAGGACTAATTAATGAATATTACTATTGTTGGTGCTGGTAATATGGGACTTGCAATGCTCTCATATATGGCTATTAAAGGGGAACACAGCGTTACTCTTTATACAAATAAGAGCTTGCCAGCAACAATTACTATGAATGATGTTGAGGGCGGAATTGAAAAGGACACTGACAATTTTAAGGTGACCGGCTCAAAGGAAGAGGCTTTTAAAGACGCAGATATTGTTTTTTGTACATATCCTGCATTCCTTAGAATTCCATTTATAAAAGAAGTGGAAGATTTTTTGAAGCCAGGCTCTCGTCTTGGTTTTGTTCCAGGTTACGGCGGTGCTGAATACGCATGCAAGACACTTGTGGAAAAAGGCGTTATTGTATTTGGCCTTCAGAGAGTTCCTTATGTTGCTCGCCATGAAAATGGTGAAAATGGCGTAAAAGCTGGAATTCTTTCAAAGAAAAAAACGCTTTACCTTGCAACAATTCCATATAAATATACAGATGAAACAGCCAAAATGGTTGAGGGTCTCCTTGATATTCCCTGTGAGTCACTTCGTGAGTACTTGTCAATTACTTTGGCTCCATCAAATCCCCTTCTTCACATAACAGGAATGTATACCGCTTTCAAGGACTACAAAGAGGGCACTGTATACGATTCAGAAATTCCATTCTATGAGCAATGGACTAATGAAACTTCAGAAATCCTATTTGACTATGATGAGGAAGTTCAGGAAATTTGTAGAGCACTTAGTCCGCTGGATTTAAAGGATGTAGTACCTCTTCCAGTTTACTATGAGTCTCCAACACCACCTGATATGACAAGAAAGCTTCAAAGCATTGAGTCATTTAAGGCAGTTCGCGTTCCTTTGAAAAAAGAGGGCGACAAATATGTGCCAGATTTAGGCTCTAGAATGTTTGTTGAAGATTTCCCATTTGGTGTTTGTATTCTTAAAGCATTTGCATTAATTTTGGATATTAAAACTCCAATTATTGATATGATGCTTAATTTCTATAAGGACATGTCTGGAATTGAGTATTTCAAGGCAGACGGCACCTACGGAAAAGATATTAATGATACAGGTATCCCACAGAATTTTGGTTTAAACACTAAGGAAGATATTATTAACTTCTATAAATAATTTGTTAGGATAGGTTTTAGTATGACAAAGGTTATTACTTATGGTACATATGATCAGCTTCACTTTGGTCATATTCGTCTTCTTGAAAGAGCGAAGGAGCTTGGAGACTATTTGATTGTCGGCGTAACAGCTGATGATTTTGATAGAACTCGCGGCAAGATTAACGTTTCTCAGCCTCTTGAGGAAAGAATTGCTGCCGTTCGTGCAACAGGTCTTGCAGATGAAATAGTAGTTGAGGAGTATGAAGGTCAGAAAATAGACGACATACGTAGATTTGATGTAGATATCTTCACTGTAGGTTCTGACTGGGTAGGCTATTTTGACTATCTTAACGAATACTGCAAGGTAGTATATCTTGACCGTACACAAGGCGTTTCAAGCACTGAACTTCGTTCAGAACAGGCTCGTCTTAACTTGGGCGTTGTTGGCAGCAAAAATACACTCTTAAAGTTTATTGCTGAAAGCAAGTTCGTAAACGGTGTAAACATTGAACACGCTTGCACAATGCAAGAAAAACTCGACGATTCATCTATCAGCGAATATGATTACACAGAAGAAGCATATTTAGAAATGCTTTCAAAGGTTGACGCAGTATATATTTCATCAAGCCCTGAGTCTCATTACACTCAGACAAAACTTGCTCTTGAAAAGGGCAAGCATGTTTTCTGTGAGGCTCCAATTGCTCTTTCTGCAGAACAAAGTAAGGAACTTTTTGAAATTGCAAAAAATAATAATGTCGTACTTATGGAGTCTATTAAAACTGCATATGTAAATGCCTATTCAAGACTATTGCTCTTAATTAAGAGTGGTAAAATTGGCGATGTAGTTTCTGTAGACGCAACATGTACAAGTATTAGAGATATTACTGGTGTTTCATCATCAGAACTTGGCCATAGATGGAATAGTATTTGTGGTTGGGGTCCAACTGCAATGCTCCCAGTGTTCCAGATTCTTGGCACAAACTATACACATAAGAATATTATTTCAAAATTCGCAGACGAAGATAAGACATACGATATTTTCACAAAAATTGATTTTGAATATCCAAACGCAGTTGCAACAGTTAAGGTTGGTAACGGTATAAAATCTGAGGGTGAACTTATTATCTCTGGTACAAAAGGATATTTATATGTACCAGCTCCATGGTGGAAGACAGACTACTTTGAAATAAGATTTGAAAACCCTGCAAATAACAAGAGATATTTCTATCAGCTTGATGGTGAAGGTATACGCTACGAAATAGTTGCTTTTGCAAAAGCTGTATTTGAGGGCAAAACAAACAATTTCTATTTAGAAAATCATATTACAGAGTGTATTTCTTCAGTAATTGAAGATTTCTACGCAAAGAAAGATACAACTGAAATCTAATTTAGGTCTTTTCTATAAAAGAGAAATGGAGCTTTATAATGGTTAAAAAAATGAAGAAACATTGGTTTCTATTTGAAGAGCTCGTAAAGAGAGACTTTAAAAAGAAGTATACAAGAACAGTTCTTGGTATGGTTTGGAGTCTTCTCTCACCACTTCTTCAACTTCTTGTTATGAGCCTTGTGTTTACACAGTTTTTCGGAAGAAATACTCCACACTACACAATTTACTTGTTCTGTGGAAACTTGCTTCTTGGTTACTTTAAGGAATCAACAAAAGGCGGAATGAACGCACTTGTACAGAATGCAAGTATTTTTACAAAGGTAAATATTCCAAAGTATATGTTCCTACTTTCTAAGAATGTATCGGCACTTATTAACTTTGGTCTAACACTTATTATTTTCTTCTTGTTCGTGCTTGCAGACGGACTTCTTCCAACATGGAAATACATTTTCCTTCTGTATCCAATTGCATGTTTAATTGTGTTTAACATAGGAACGGGACTTGTCCTTTCGGCAATGAACGTTTTCTTTAGAGATATTGCATATCTTTACGATATTTTCGTAATGCTCTTAACATATGTTTCTGCTATTTTCTACAGAATTGATGGTTATTCAGAACAGGTTCAGATGATTTTCCATGTGAACCCAATCTTCTGTTATATTAAGTATTTCAGACTGATTGTAATTGACAATGTAATTCCTTCTCCAACACTTCATGGTTTGTGCCTATTCTATGCACTTGTTATGACACTTGTTGGCGCATGGACATACAAGCATTACAACCAGAAATTCTTGTATTACGTATAAGGAGGTACGCCAAATGTCAATTATTGAAGCAAAAGGCGTATCTATACGCTATATTACTGGTGACTTTAAAGACATAGGTCTTAAAGAATTCGTTGTAAGAAAGATTAGTGGTAACTACCATGTAAACGAATTCTGGGCAGATAAAGATATTACTTTTTCACTTGAAGCAGGAGACATGCTTGGCATTATTGGTACAAATGGTGCTGGTAAATCAACCCTTCTTAAGGCGGTTTCTGGTATTATGGTTCCAACAGAAGGAAGCATGAAATGTAACGGAACAATTGCTGCTCTTTTAGAGCTTACAAGTGGATTTGACAAGGATCTTACTGTACGTGAAAACACATATCTTCGTGGTGCCATGCTTGGCTATACACGTAAGTTTATGGATGAAAAATATGATGAAATTATAAAGTTTGCTGAGCTTGAAGAATTCCAAGATAGACCTTTCAAACAGCTTTCAAGTGGTATGAAGAGCCGCCTTGCATTTGCTATTGCATGTCTTGTTCAGCCTGACATTATTATTCTTGACGAAGTATTGTCCGTAGGTGATGGTGCGTTCAGAAAGAAATCTGGCAACAAGATGAAGGAAATCCTAAAGAGCGGTGTAACTGGTATTTTGGTTTCTCACTCTGTAAGCCAGGTGCGTGAAATGTGCAACAAAATTCTTTGGATTGACCATGGTAAGCAGATTACATTTTCAACTGATGTAAAGTTCTGCTGCGATGCATACGAGGAATTTCTTGCAACAAAAAAACTTCCTCAAAACGAGGAAGACATGAAAAAGCTTGCAGAAGGACACCGTGCTCGTGTTGAAAAAGAACGCATTAAGCGTGAACGCACAGAAGCCGAAAGACTTCAAGCAGTTTTAGAAGAAGGCACTTCTTCTGCCGCACTTGAAGCTGCAATTAATATTGTTAAGAAGAACAAACCAGAACTTTTAAATGAGGATGTTGCAATTTGAGTAATCCAATAGTATCAATCATTATGCCAGTATACGGCGTAGAGAAATATGTTGGAAAAGCTATAGACAGTATAAGGTCTCAGTCACTTAGTGACTGGGAGCTTTTCTGCGTGGATGACGGCTCAAAGGATAGAAGTGGAGAAATTTGCGACGAATACGCAAAAAAGGATCCACGTATTAAAGTCATCCACAAAGAAAATGGTGGCGCACCATCAGCCAGAAATGTTGCTATAGATAAAGCAAATGGAAAGTATTTTTATTTTATGGATGCTGACGACTGGGCAGAATCCACCATGCTTTCAGACATGGTTTCCATTTGCGAAGAACACAGTCTGGAACTTTTAATTTCTGGCTATTATATAGACACCTATTACTCAGATAAAAGCAAGTTTACTCAGGAACAGTTTGCAGAGGATATAATTTATTCATCTGCAAGGGAGTTCCATGAGAACGCTCATAAGCTTTTTGATTTGAATCTTTTATATACTCCTTGGAACAAGCTTTACCTTGCAGAGTATATAAAATCAAATAAGCTTTATTTCCCTCAGACATTCTGGGATGATTTCCCATTTAATTTAAGTGTAATAAGAGATGTAACACGTGTTGGCGTTACAAGTGAGAAGTATTACCACTTCATTAGAAAAAGAGCAGAGTCTGAAACTGCAAAGTATAGACCTGAAATGTACGACAAGCGTGAAGAGGAAGCCGAATGGCTTTATGATCTTTATGACCACTGGGATTTCTATTCCAATGAAGTAGATGAAGTCTTGTCTCGTCGTTACATTGAGCGTCTTATTGGTTGTGTTGAAAACATTACAAATAAGAACTGTACAATGACAAAGAGACAGAAGAAGAAAGAAATAAAGCGCATTATAAAAACAAAGCGCGTAAGAAAAACAATAAAAGCAATGAATGCAAATTCAAGATATATGAAAATAATGCTCATTCCTATTAAGTATAGAATGGTATGGCTCACATATCTTGAGGGAGTGGTTATTTCTTTTGTAAAGAGCCACTCTACAAGAATATTTGCAAAGCTTAAAGCTAACAGATAAGGAGAAAAACTATGGCACCTATTTTGTCAGTTGCAGTAGCATGCTACAACGTTGAAAAGTATATAGATAAGTGCCTCACAAGTTTTTCTGACGAGCGCTTTAATGACAAGATACAGGTAATTGTCGTAAATGACGGCTCATTTGATAACACCTTAAAAATTGCAAATGAATATGCAAGTCGTTTTCCAAGAGTATTCACTGTTGTTGACAAGGAGAACGGCGGACATGGTTCTGCTGTTAATGCAGCAATAGACAGAGCGGAAGGAAAGTATTTCCGTATTGTTGATGGAGACGACTGGGTAAATACAGAAAATATGGTTAGTCTTCTTTCTGTAATGGAAAAAACGGATGCCGATATTGTTGTAGATAACAAGCGTGAAGTAAATATGGAAACAGGTGACACGGAATACTTCCCAATGCCAAGTGGCGTAGAGGAGAATGTCCTTTATAAGTTTGAGGATATTTGCAATGACAACTCCGTTACACCAAACATAATGATTCACACAATGTCTATTAAGACAGAAATACTAAAGAATAATGGTATTCATCTTTTAGAAGGCATTTTCTATGTGGATATTGAATTTATTATTAAATCCACAGTTCTTGCAAAAACCATTATTTTTGAAGACCTTGAAATATATCAGTATTTAGTTGGTAATGTGAATCAGAGTGTAAACTTTAGAAACTATGTTAAACGTTATGATCACCATCTAAAGGTTACAAATGAACTCATAAGATTTGCCACAGAATTTGAGTGTAATGAAGCAATAAGAACGTATTTAGACAGAAGAATCTGTCTTTTAATAAATACGCATATGAACATTGCCCTCATATACAATGAAGAACGTAAACAAGGGAAAAAACAGGCATTAGACTTTAGAAAGTCCTTAAAATCAATAAATGTAAAGTATTATAGCTTTACACAAAAGCGTTTTCACCTTACCTACGTGCTTCACGTCATGGGAATTAACTATGACAAACTTCAGAAGATAAAAAGATGAGAAGGAGAGTTTAAAATGACAAAGGCTCCATTTTTTTCAGTTGTAATGCCAGCATATGGCGTGGAAAAATATTTGGAAAAAGCTGTGTCTTCAATTCTCTCTCAAACCATTAAAGATTTTGAAATTATCATTGTGGATGACTGTTCAAAGGATAATTCTGGAATTATTGCTGATGAACTTTCAAAGAGCAATGAAAATATAAAAGTAATACATCATAAAGAAAACCAGGGACTGAGTGGAGCTAGAAATACTGGACTCCGTGCAGCCTCTGGTCGTTTTGTTTTCTTTATGGATCCTGATGATGTAGTTGAACCTACTCTTTTTGAAAGTGTAGTGAAGGCTTTAGAAAAATCAGAATCAAAAGTAGTAGTCTTTGGTATGGTTGAAGATTACTATGATGCAAATGATAATTTGAATAATAGCAAAGAAATTAAATACTGTAATGAAACATTATATTTAGACAGTGCAGAAAAGGTACGTGCAGAAGTTATTAATCTTGAAAAAGCCACCTTTTATGGTTATGCATGGAATAAAATGTATGACAGAGAGTATTTAAATAAAATAGGTGCAACATTTGAAACCGTAACATTAATTGAAGATATTATGTTTAATATTTCTGTGTTTAATGAAATAGAATCACTCATAATACTCAATACAGCACCTTACCACTATATGAAGAGAATGGATGGTAGTCTTACAAATAAGTTTGTACCAGAGTACTATGATCTTCATAGAAGAAGAGTTGCAACTATTCTTGAGCAATATAAGGCATGGGGCCTTGTTAATGATGAAGTTAGGTGTGCTCTTGGTTGCATTTATGTTCGTTACATTTTTTCTGCCATTCAAATAAATTTTGATAAAAGATCGGGAATGAATCTTTTTAATAGAATAAGATTTATATATACAATATATAAAGATGAACTATTTGAGGAACTTATTCCTGTTACACATTCAAATAATAAAGCTGTAAAAGTAATGCTTTTACTTCTTAAAAAGCATTCATATATTGGAACTCTTGCACTTGGAAGAGTAATTTATGTCGTAAAGAATAAAATGCCTATGATCTTTTCAAGACTTAAACAGAATAGATAAGGATACTTTATGGATAAGATTTATGAACTTAAAAAAATAATAGATGGTTCGAATAATATTTGTGTCTTTACAGGAGCGGGTATTTCTGTTCCCTCGGGAATTCCTGATTTTAGATCTGCGGATGGACTTTATAATCAGGAATCTGGTTTTAATATAAGACCAGAAGAGATTATTTCTCACTCGTTTTTTATACAAAATACGGACTTATTTTATAAGTTTTATAAATCAAAAATGGTATATCCAAATGCACGGCCAAATGCAGCCCATAAATATTTTGCATCGCTCGAAAAAAATGGTAAAGAAGTATCTGTTGTTACACAAAACATAGATGGACTTCATACCGCTGCAGGCTCGAGTAATGTATATGAAATTCACGGAAGTGTACTTCGCAACTATTGCCAAAAATGTGGCAAATTCTATGGTGTGAAATACATAACTAATGCGAATGGTGTGCCTACGTGTTCATGTGGGGGAATAATAAAGCCTGACGTTGTTCTGTATGAAGAACCACTTGATGACGAGTGCGTGAACGGTGCCGTGAATGCAATCGCAAAAGCTGACACTTTGATTATTATTGGTACCTCTCTTGTCGTATATCCGGCAGCATCGTATGTTAGATATTTTAAAGGGGAACACCTTGTAATAATTAATCTTGAACCAACACAAATGGATAGAATGGCCGAACTTGCAATCTATGAGGATGTTGAATCGGTCGTAAATAAACTAAAGGGGAATTGAAAATGCTTTTTATTGAATATCCAAAATGCTCCACCTGTCAAAGGGCTAAGAAGTGGCTTGATGATAACGGAGTGAAATATGAGGACAGACACATTAAGGAGAACAATCCAACTTATGAGGAACTCAAGGAATGGTATGAAATGAGTGGATTGCCTTTAAAGAAATTTTTCAATACAAGTGGTCTTATTTACAAAGATTTAGGACTTAAGGATAAACTCCCTACAATGTCTGAGGATGAGCAGCTAAAGCTTCTTGCTACTGATGGAATGCTTGTGAAACGTCCTTTGGTTGTGGGTGATGACTTTGTTTTAACAGGATTTAGAGAAAATGAATGGGAGGCTTTAAAGTGAAACAAGAGTATGAATCGCTCTTTACTCCTTGGAAAATAGGTAACTGTGAAATAAAGAATAGAATAGTTCTAGCTCCTATGGGAGGAACATGTATATTTGGTTGGACAGAGCCTAACCATTTTGATAAAGAGGCAGCAAAGCTTCTCAAGGAGATTGCAGATAATAACTGTGGTCTTATTATCCCTGGTATTGCACCAGTAAAGGATATTATGGGTGGAGCTTGGCTCTATCAACATAAATGGAAGTTTAAACAACTTGAAAAGTTTATGGACGAGGTACATAAGACTGGAGCCAAGCTCTTTATACAGATGACAGCCGGCTTTGGTAGATCAATGGCACTTTCAGCAATGATGACAATGATGATAAATAATAAAATCATTGGTACTATTGCAAAGCCAATTATGGACCCAGAGTATTTGACTACAGCCCCTTCAGCTTTGCCAAATAGATGGGCAGAGGATATCACTACAAAGGAAATGACAAAGAAGCAGATAGATGATATTATCTATGCATTTGCTGAAACTGCTCGACTTTGTAAAGAAGCCGGCGTAGATGGCGTAGAGGTGCATGCTGTTCATGAGGGATATCTTCTTGACCAGTTCACCCTTCCATATACAAATTTCCGTACAGATGAATATGGTGGATCTTTTGAAAACAGATATAGATTCCCTGTTGAAATAGTTAAGGCTATTAAGGCATCTTGTGGCTCTGACTATCCTGTTTCTCTTAGATATTCTGTTGTATCTAAGACAAAGGGCTTCTGCCAGGGTGCTGTTCCTGGTGAAGAGTTTGTTGAAGTAGGGCGTACAATGGAAGAGTCTGAGCGTGCCGCAAAGTACCTTCAGGATGCTGGCTATGATATGCTTAACTGCGACAATGGTACATATGACGCATGGTATTGGGCGCATCCACCTCAGTATATGCCTGAGAACTGCAACCTTGAAGACGTTGCACACATAAAGAAATTCGTAGACATTCCTGTTGTATGCGCTGGTCGTATGACACCTTCTGTTGGCGCAGCGGCTATTGCTGCAGGTGAAATAGATGCAATGGCGGTTGGACGCCAGTTCCTCGCTGATCCTCAGTGGGTTACAAAACTCATGAACGATGAAGAAGAGGAAATAAAGCCTTGTATTTGTTGTCATGCTGCTTGCTTTGATATGGCAAAGCATGGAAAGTCTGCATGTGACCAAGACCTTAACGATTCAATGAATATGTGTCGTTGTGCTTTGAATCCTCAGACAATGCAGTCAAAGAAGTATAAGATAAAGAAAACATTGAAGAAAAAGACAGTTGCAATTATAGGTGGCGGAATTGGTGGCATGGAGGCTGCCATTGTACTCAAACAACGAGGTCATAATCCTGTTATTTATGAGAAGGATGAAAAACTCGGTGGTATTTTTATTGCTGCGGCGGCACCTTCGTTTAAAGAGCATGATAAGCGTCTTATAGAATGGGAAAAACTTCAGATTAAGAAGCTTGGAATAGAAGTTCACTTGAATACAGAAGTTAGTGATATATCGTCTATTGACGCAGATGAATATATTGTTGCAACAGGTTCAAAAGCTAAATCAATACCTTTAAAGGGTGTTGAAAAAGCTATGGATGCTTGTGATTATCTCCTCGAGAAAAAGCCTGTTGGAGAGAATGTAGTTATCATTGGTGGAGGACTTACAGGATGTGAAATTGCACTTGACCTTTACAACAAGGGTAAGAAGCCTGTGATTGTTGAAATGCAAGACGACCTCATGTCTGTTAAGAATCTCTGTCTTGCAAACTCAAGTTACCTTCGTGACTTCTTTAAGGCAAATGATGTTCCAGTATATTTAAATGCAAAAACAAATGAAATTGGGGACGGCTCTGTTCTTGTTTCAGTTGGTGGAGAAGAGAAGAAGATTCCAGCGGATTCAGTTATTCTTTCTGTTGGTTACGCTTCGACTCCTCTTGCAAAAGCATCAAAGCATGTTCATGTAATTGGCGATGCATCCAAGGTTGGAAACCTTAGAACTGTCATCTGGGGTGCATGGGACATTGCTATGAAAATTTAAAAATTTAAAAAAAATAACCCCCTAGGGGGCTTAAAATGTGAAAAATACACTGTTACAATAGGTTCATCAACTTATTGGGGAGTGTATTTTTTATGCATATGGCAGACGCCTTATTAAATCCTGGTGTGGCAGGAGTTATGTATGCAGCTTCAGCAGTTGCTGCTGGAGTTTCAGTAAAAACTTTAAAGAAGGATGAAACAGCATCAAAACTTCCTACTATGGCAGTTTCAGCCGCTCTTATCTTTGCAGGTCAGATGATCAACTATACTATTCCTGGTACAGGTTCATCTGGACATCTTTGTGGAGGTATGCTTCTTTCCGCGCTATTGGGACCACAAGCTGGCTTTTTGTCAATGATTGTAATCCTGGCCATACAGTGTCTTTTCTTTGCTGATGGCGGTCTTATGGCTCTTGGTGCGAACTGCTGGAACATGGCATTCTATGGATGCTTTGTTGGCTATTATTTACTTTGGAAGCCTATTATGAAGAGTAGTCTCTTTAAAGGCCTTGGTACAAAGAATGCAACAAGAATTAAGATTGCTCTATCTGCAATTTTAGGTTGTCTCATAACTCTTCAACTTGGCGCATTCTCAGTTGTTCTTGAAACACAAATTTCAGGAATTACAGAGCTTCCTTTCGGAGCATTTGTTGGTCTTATGCAGCCAATTCACTTAGCTATTGGTCTTATTGAAGGTCTTCTTTCAACAGCTGTTCTTCTCTTCATTTATGAAGCTCGTCCTGAACTCATTATGGACGTAGAAGAGAACGAAGCAGATGGTGTAAAGGGTAAGCTTTCTCTTAAGAGCACACTTGCAGTTTTAGCTGCTGTAGTTATTGTTGTAGGCGGCGGACTTTCACTCTTTGCAAGTTCAAACCCAGATGGCCTTGAGTGGTCTCTCTTTGGTAACGCTGAATCAGGTTACAGTGAAAACATGGGACTTGATGAAGAAGACTATGGTGTACAGAGTAGTGTGGCTGACACACTTGGCGGTGTTCAAGAAAAGACAGCCTTCCTTCCTGACTACGCATTCTCAGGTAGTGACAGTGCTGCTGGCACAACAGTTTCTGGTATTGTAGGTTCTGCTCTTGTTGCAGTAGTTGCTGTAGGCGTATGCTTTGCTGGTGGCTTCTTCAGAAAGAAGAAAGCAGCAGAGGAATCTGCTAAAGTTGAAGAGACAGTAGAAAAGTAAAATAATATTTGATATACTTTAGGGGCATCTTTTTGATGCCTCTAATTGTTTTTTGG
Source organism: Ruminococcaceae bacterium UBA1772 (assembly GCA_002314645.1). Taxonomy (GTDB): domain Bacteria; phylum Bacillota; class Clostridia; order Oscillospirales; family Acutalibacteraceae; genus UBA1227. The sequence goes on along the minus strand of DCGS01000087.1, from coordinate 824 downwards.
AAGGAGGATAACAATGGACAAACTCAGTACAGCACAAACGGAGCTTTTAGAACTTGATGAGCTTGCATCGCACAAGTCATATGTTCACGAATTTCATCCACTGGCGAAGCTTATTGTTACAATTTTTTATATTGTCATTGTTGTCTCCTTTAATAAGTACGACTTTACGGGAATTGTCCCAATGGTTCTTTATCCAGTATTTATTTATCAATTAGCTGGAGTTCCAGTTTCTTTATGCTTTAAGAAACTTAGGTATGTAATGCCACTCGTTATGGCTGTTGGCGTGGTAAATCCGTTTTTTGATCATACCCCTATGCTAAC
>DCGS01000087.1:0-410 GCA_002314645.1 Ruminococcaceae bacterium UBA1772 | reverse complement strand
ATTCTAATTGCAACAACAAAAATAGATTCTCTTTGTGCCGCACTTAGAAAAATACACATTCCAGATATTTTAGTAACACTCATTCTTTTAACATATAGGTACATAAGCGTTATGATTGCAGAAGTTTCCATAATGAATAATGCATATAAGCTTCGTGCACCTGGTCAGAATGGCATTCATTTTTCTGCGTGGGGTTCTTTCCTTGGGCAGCTACTTCTTCGTAGTATGGACAGAGCAGAAGAACTTTACAGTAGTATGCAGTTACGTGGCTTTAAGGGCGATTTTTACTATGCAGATGTAAAAAAAGCAAAAGCATCAACATATATTTACTTCTTTGCTTCAATTGCTTTTATTCTATTATTTAGATATATAAACATTTCAGCACTATTCGGAAATGCTTTAGTATAAGG
>DCGS01000056.1:266-5978 GCA_002314645.1 Ruminococcaceae bacterium UBA1772 | reverse complement strand
TATTCAGGATATTTACTCATGGTTTTCCTCCTATGCTAAGTATGCAGAAACTCTATCCAAGATACGATTTACATTATCAATCATAGAAATCATTCCAGCTAAAGTAATTCTACCCTTGCACATTTCATTGATTGTTGAAACCTTTCCATTAAACAATCCATTTGCAAGATCGATATCTGCAAATTCCATTGTCGCTCTTGGATTTTTGGATGCTGCTTTTATTGTTGTGAAGTGATGGTCTTTAACACTAAATGTTACAGTTGCTCTTCCCGGAATAGACATTTGGATATCTCCATCAACTGTTCCGGAAGCTGAAATTTTAGATATGGAATCTGTATTTGCAAGTGCAGATACAGCTCCAGCAATTACATAAAGTGTCATAAGAGTATTCTCCTCAAAGAAGGCTCTATCTTCCAAGGCATCCTTCGTAGGACGAAGCACTTCATTTAATCTATCTGTTAATTTTGTAAAAGGTCCAAGAAGAAAACTCAGAGTTTTTATAATACCTTTTACAGGGAGTCCTGGCTTTGAATTATTGATTAAATCGTTGAACTTTTCAGGTGATGCAAAACTCATTTTTGCATTACAGTGAGCATCTCCTTCTTCCATCTTACATCCATCCTTTGTGAAATGGAATGTGCAGCATGGGCCACCTGCGACGCTAAAGCAAAGCGATACAGGTGATGTAATTTCACTGCAAACCTTCTTTGCCGTTTCGTCTAAAGCACAAAGATTCTCAAGTGAGCCTAAAACCCCATACATATTTACATATGCAAGTGCTTTTTGTTCAATCATTGAATTTCCCTTTCTACATCATCATTCCCTGAATGATTGCCATATAGTCATTAAGATAGCATGCATATTCAGGGGAACCAATTGTTTCTACATATCCGTTCTCTACACCTTCAACGAACTCGCATTCTTTACCAAGAACTTTGAGTGCACCTTCAATTGAGAAGAAGTGGAATAAAACGAATGGGGATCTTCTTGTATATACACCATGCCCGCTCTTAGACTTTCCTTGACATACTCTAAAGTATGCAGCAATGTAATCTTTTACTTCTGGTGTATCTACTGTAAATTGATAAATTCTTTCAGGTTGTCTCATACAGAATTCTTCCATGTCTGGATCGCCGTACTTATTGTACTTTGATAAAGCTCGAGTAATCATGTATAAAGACATCTTAACCTTAAGTTCTTTTTCAAGCTGATTTTTCAGTTTATTGTTTGGTTTACTCATAAGCTTAAGTCCCATAAGCAGTGGGAGAAAATCAATAAGTAAACCAAGGCTTCCCTTAATAGAAGGAACAGCAAGTCCTCCCTTAAGAAGTGCGTTCATTTTTTCAACGGAAGCAAATGTTAAAGTAAGATCAGGATTTTCTGCTGGTCCTTCTTCAGATTTAATTGTTCCGTTTTCTAATGTCATAGTGCAGCATAAAAGCTCACCATCATTCTTCGCACCAAATTGAATAGTCTTATTTACATTCGCAAATTTTTCATGAAGCTTTGGATCATCGTCCAATAAAACTTGAATTGTAGGAAATGCTGCTGTAAAGAAGAGGCGCGCCGTCATAATATCGGTTTTATTTGCGCCCATATTATTCGTCCTCCCAGTCTTCATCTTCTGCAACTTCAATCTTCATAAGTTCTCTTACCTTATCTGCAATTCCGTTTGCATCGAGCTTGTAGTATGAGTAAAGATCTTCTGCGTATCCGATAACAGAGAATTCATCCATAATACCGTGCTTTTTGAATGCGCACTTAAGCTGGTTTTCAGCAATAACACTTGCTACTGCATCGCCAAGACCACCAACAACATTGTGTTCTTCTACTGTTAAAATTCTCTTTGTCTTGTTTGCTGCATAAATAATTGCATCTGCATCTATTGGCTTAATTGTGTGCATGTTAACAACTCTTACAGAGATACCATCTCTTTCAGCAAGTGTCTTTGCAGCGTTAACTGACTGAAGAACACCAATACCGCAAGTAATGATAGTAAGGTCTGTTCCATCGCACATTGTAGTAGCTTTACCAATTTGGAATTCATAATCTTCGTTTTCGTATACTGGTGGTTCAAAACCTCTACCAATTCTTACGTAAACAGGTCCATCAATATCCATGCAAGCTCTTACTACTTTACTTGTTTCAATTCCATCTGCAGGACAAATTACTGTCATGTTTGCAATTGAACGCATAATAGCAAAATCTTCTGTACAATGATGTGTTGTTCCTGCATGTCCAAACGAAATACCTGCGTGTGTTGCGATAATCTTTACAGGCAGCTTTTGATAAGCAATGTCAGTTCTAATTTGTTCGCCGCCTCTTAAGCATGCCATAATCGCAAATGTTGAAGCAAAAGGTACAAGGCCTGTTGCTGCCATACCTGCTGCTGCACCAAAGAGGTTTTGTTCTGCAATGCCTACATTAAAACATCTGTCTGGGTGAACTGCACTAAATTTATTAAGTGCTGTAGATTTTTCCAGATCTGCTGTAAGAGCAACAATTCTTTTATCTTCTTTTGCCATTTCAGCAAGAGTTCTACCGTAGATTTCTCTAGCGGTCATTGTGGACGAGTCGTAGCATGTCCAGTTTGTTCCTGTATTAACTGCCATGATTACACCTCCATATTCATGATAGAAGCTTTTGCCTTTTCGCAAACTTCTGTATCTCCAGAGCAATAGTGATATGGAACTTGATTCTCCATAAAATCAACTCCCTTTCCCTTAATAGTCTTAGCAAGAATAAGAGCAGGCTTATCTCCCTCTTTCTTTGCCCAGGCTTTATCAAGAGCGTCGCAAACTTGCTGCATATCGTTACCATCAATTTCGATTACATCAAATCCGAAGGCTGCAAGCTTTTCGTTTAATGGTTCAAGTGCCATTACCTGTTCAGTTGTTCCATCAATCTGACAACCATTTCTATCTACAATAGTGATTACATTTGTGAGCTTGTAATGGTTAATTGCCATGAATGCTTCCCAGTTTGAACCTTCTTGAAGCTCGCCATCACCGGTAAGTACAACAACCTTGTTGTCCATATTTTGGAATTTGAATCCGAGACCCATACCAAATGCAATTGGAAGACCATGTCCAAGTGAACCTGCAGATGCATCGCATCCAACAACCTTGTTCTTGTCCGGGTGCATTGCAAATGGACTGCCAAAATGATTAAAGCTCTTTAACTCTTCTTCAGGGAAATAGCCTTTTTTTGCAAGAACAGGGATATATCCTGCTGCACAGTGACCCTTTGAAAGAATGAAACGGTCACGACCTTCCCACTGAGGATTCTTTGGATCTACCTTGAGATAATTGAAGTAAAGTGCTGTCATAATATCCATGCAGCTTAAGCTTCCTCCAACGTGTGCACCACCAGACCATTTCATAACATCAATTACTGTCAATCTTAGGTCTTTGGCTGTTTGCTTCAGCTCCTTGAGCTTACTTGTGTCAATTGCCATTACTAACCTCCTTAATATTTAAAAATGATTGTTACTATTATATCAAATTAACAATGAAAAAAGAACAAGGATAGCTACTAATCCTTGTCCTTATCTTTGTCCTTATCTTTCCGTCATCAGCCTCCTATGGGGTAGAAATTCATACCCCTCAACCACCAATATGCCTAAATAGCCACTGGACATCGGCAAATGTTATAATCGCGCTCTTATTCCCATTCTACGGTCGTAATTGGTTTATTGGAACAACTTAAATATTTCTTACTGCTTCTTCTAATACTTTTCCGATAGGATCTCTAATAAGAAGGTCTGCTTCATTGTCTGCTCCTGTTGGTGACATATTAATTACAACAAGATGCCTTCCTCTAAAGAAATTAACAAAGCCAGCTGCCGGATAAACAACAAGTGATGTTCCACCGATAATGAGCGTGTCTGCATTTGCTATTGCTCTTGTAGCGCCCTTAACGCAATCATCATCAAGACATTCGCCATACAAAACTACATCCGGTTTAACTACGCCACCACATGAGCACTTTGGCACGCCATTGTGACAATTTTTTTCATCCATAATGTAATTTAAATCATACTTTTTACCACACCATCTGCAAATGTTTCTTTGAACAGATCCATGAAGTTCATAAACAACCTTGCTGCCGGCAAGCTGATGAAGTCCATCAATATTCTGCGTAACAACAGCTTTTAACTTTCCCATCTCTTCTAGTTTTGCAAGTGCAATATGAGCAGCATTTGGTTTAGCCCAAGTGGCAATTAAGTTCTTTTTATAGTAATCGTAAAAAGAAGAAGTATCTTCCTCAAAGAAATCAATAGAAATCATCTCTTCAGGACTTTTACCATAATTGGTTTTTGCATTATACAGTCCTGTTTCAGACCTAAAGTCAGGAATACCACTTTCAGTTGATACACCTGCACCTCCAAAAAAGACTATGTTATTAGATTCTCTTAGAATCTTAGTAAGCTCTTCGTACATATTAATTACCTATTTCATAATAATTATAAAACAATACGAACATTTGTTTAATAGTAAAATATACATAATAAAATAGCAACCTTCGCTGCTACTTATAATCAAACGCGATGTAGGTTTACAATTGATGTGACACTTTTAATAGCATAGAAAAAGACGACAAGATTCAGTAAAATGAAATCACCACAAATCATACTTGAAAGGACCCTGTCGTCATGAACAATATAACACATTCTCAGCGCTATTTGCCACATGAATTAGTAACCCGTTTTTATGCGGTCAGATCCTACAGAAGTGGCATGTCCGTTTCCTTTGTCTGCAGGAAGTACAAGGTCTCCAAGTCCTCTCTCATGCGCTGGAATCGCCAGTTTAACGGAGAAAAGGACTCTTTACGGGATAAGTCTCATCGTCCTCTTTCTCCTCATCCTTTTGCTCACTCCGAAACCGAGTTGAAATGGATCCGGGATATTCACAGAAGAAATCCTCACGCCTCCGTTTGCGAGATATACGGCAAACTCCGTACAGATAAAGGTTATTCCCGTCATCCCGGTTCTCTCTACAGGGTTTACGCAAAGCTTGGCTTCACAAAGCAAAAGGTCACTCGTACGAACAAGCAATATACACCAAAGCCATATCACACACCCTCTCAGATCGGAATGAAATGGCAGATGGATGTAAAGGTTGTTCCTAAGGTCTGTTATACCGGCGAATACGAGAATCATTTCTACCAGTACACCGTCATAGATGAAGCATCACGGGAACGATTCATCTATCCGTACAAAGAGCAGAGTTCCTACAGCACAATAGACTTCCTTAAAAGAGCTGTGAGCTACTTCGGATATAAACCGCATATTCTGCAGACAGATAACGGTTTCGAGTTTGCTAACTGGAGGGACTTCTCTAAGGAACATCCGCTTGACAGGTTGTGTACAAAAGCCGGAATAGAACATAAACTCATCCGGCCAAGAACCCCAAGGCATAACGGTAAGGTTGAAAGAAGCCACAGAATTGACCAGGAACGCTTCTACAATTACCTGAAGTTCTACTCTTACGAGGACTTGCAGCTGCAGATGAAGCGTTACCTGATCCGCTACAATTCGACACCAAAGCCTGTTCTTGGATGGCTTACGCCTCTTGAGAAGAGAGCTACCTTAATGGCACAGTTATAGGATATCAAAAGGTCTTTTTCAAAATCACTTTTTTGGTGTCACATCATTTACAAAACAACATTAATCTCAACCTGGAATGCCTACACTAATGTCGGCTTGTGGAT
>DCGS01000056.1:0-245 GCA_002314645.1 Ruminococcaceae bacterium UBA1772 | reverse complement strand
TCCGATTCCGCGAATGTCTTTTCCGGTGTTCTCTTATTTTGCTTCTGCCTTATATCGATAGAGGAAGGTGATGATCTCGCCTCTCAGGCAATCGTTATCCGGCCCGAAGCAGGTTCCTTCAAGGTCAATGCCCTTCGTAATCGTTCTCTTTAATGCCCAGGAAACCGCATTGTAGTAGTACTTTTCCGGTTCGACGTCGAGGAACGGATTCGAATACCCTGCCGCTTCATCCAGGATTCCCTCAA
>DCGS01000080.1:12129-16120 GCA_002314645.1 Ruminococcaceae bacterium UBA1772 | reverse complement strand
GCAATGCTCCCAGGAGAAGCCATGAACAGAGCAATTGCCACCGTTTCAGGCAAAAGATATGAAAACATAAAAATCTTCTTTGATATTCTCTACATAGCAACTTCAGCAGTTATATGCCTTGTTTTCTTAGGAAAACTTCAAGGTGTACGTGAAGGAAGCATTATTGCTGCCATTCTAGTAGGAAGTATCATAAAGGTATATAACAAGATTTTTGATAAGTTTTTTAAAAAAGAAAAGGAATAATTATGGTTAAACTTATTGCACTTGATATGGACGGAACACTTATGTCCCCAGACCATACCACAGTGAGCGAAGAAAACAAAAAAGCCCTAAAAGAAGCACATGACAAGGGTGTAAAAATTGCAATTGCAACAGGTAGAACTCTCTCCCTTGTTGGAAACGTCTGCGAGCAAATTCCCGAAATAGACTACATTCTCTTTTCAAACGGAGGCGGAGTTTATGACAGACGCGCAGATGAAATCATCTATTCAAACACAATGAGCTGGGAAATGGCACACGACATTTTAAAATACCTAGACGACAAGCCAATATTCATAGAAATGTACGCAAATGGTCGGAGCCACATTCAAAAGGACAAGGAAGAATTCTTCCCGTACCACGTATTTCCAAAGGAATTCATTGAAGGGCTTTTTGGCGGCATGACAATATGTAACAATCTTTCAGAAACCCTTATGGGCCAGCCAGTTGAGAAATTCACAACATTTATTATGGACCCAGACGTATACGCTGCCACATGGGAATATTTAAACAGTCTCGGCACGCTACTTGTCACAACTTCAATAGATTTAAGCATTGAAATGACAAAAAAGGAAACCCACAAGGGCGATGCACTTTCTGGAATGTGTAAGGTCCTAGGCATAGACGCCTCCGAATGTATGGCCTTTGGCGATGCAAACAATGACCTATCCATGCTCTCCTTTGCTGGCTACAGTTTTGCAATGGAAAACGCAACTGACGAATGCAAAGCCATTGCAAAATACATAACAAAAAGTAATGCCGAGAGCGGCGTTGCTCACGGCATTAAACAGTTCATATAAGGGTGAAAAGGTCGTAGAAGTGTTTTTCTACGACCTTTTCTTTTTTGAGAACAACAATAATTTGTTTTAAAAACAAATATATCTCGTTGCATTTCAATATTAGTAAATATATGTACTAAAGTCAATAGATAGTATAATTACTATGATATCATCAACACTATAGTTGGTGATAATAAATGTCTTACACAAAAAATATAAGAGATTTACGCGAAGACAAAGATTTAACACAAAAAGAAGTTGCAGATTATCTTGGCACTTCACAAACAATGTATGCACGTTACGAGCGTGGGGCAAATGAACTCCCCATTCGTCATCTTTTAAAGCTATCTGAGCTCTACGGAGTTACCACTGACTATATTCTAAAATCTGCAAAAAAATAAGTTCCAAGCCGTATTTACGACTTGGAACTTTTTATTATTTGAGTTCAGCAAAAGTATCAAGCATATTTTTAATGTATGCAAAATACTCATCCTTAGGTACACCTGAACCTGCCCATGAAAGATGATCACGATGTTCAACAGGCATATTGTACCACATGCCAGGTACATATTTCTCGCCAGGAACAGCATCCTTCTGTGGAGCATTAAATGGAGCATTCTGTCCAATAACATTTACAAAGCCATCGTTTGCAAGCCAATCCTTACGCTTTGTGTTTGGATATACCTTTGCCATGTCTCTAGTCCAGAAGAGACCTGTAACAAAGCCTGCAAAGTAACAAACAGGATTCATACCAGACACAGGAATATGCTTTCTACCGAAAAGAATTGGCTTTGAACTTTCTGAACGGTATGCAAAATAATAAGCTGAATCAATTGGTTTATGATGTTTAGCTACATCCTTGCACCATTCAAGAGTCATTTCCCAAGCAACATTGTCTCCATGGTTTGAAGAATATGCATCTGCGCCAGGAGTATACTCCTCTTTTGTTGCAATATATCTCCAGCCAGCTTTTTTAGCCTCTTTGTCACTAAGTGAAAGGCCAAATTGATCAAGATGTTGATCCCAGAATTTGTAAACAAACTTCATGCGACCAATCATGCCAATTCCCTTGCAAATTACATTTGTTAAAGGCTTAAGTCTTCCGCCTTCACAGAGAATTGATGCCATTGTGGTTCCGTTATTAACACCAGAGAATGTAGTAACTGTGTGAAGAAGGTCACCATGACCGCCTTCAAAGAGAGGTGAAAGTTCGCCCTTTGGTGTGCATGCACGCTCCTCTTCGCAGCCGTCTCTTAAAAGGTTGGAAAATGCAATTACAAGTGGGCCGCCAAATGAATGACCAATAATATTAATTTTTTCATGGTCACCCTTCTGTCCCCAATCTTTTAGTACACCTGGATATGTGCGTCCATATCTTTCATGGCCATATTTTTCTGCGTGTGCTTTTCCGTAGTCTACAGTTCCGCCTACAAGGTAAGCGTAAAGAATGCAGGCTCTATCCCAAGCAGAGTTCCATGGTCCAAGATGAGGATAATAAACTTCATATCCTTGCTTTTTGAGATATGGCATTAATAGGTCTTTTCTCTTAAAAGCAGGACAAAAGCCCCAGTAAGAAAGAATAAACTTATCAATCCAGTCTCCGTCACCAAATCCCATAAATCCGTGAAGGAATATGGTTGGGTATTTGTTTGCCATAATAATATCTCCTTTTCATAAAAATTAACCAATAAAATTATATCACAAGGAAAGCAATTTGTCCTTTATTTCTTAATAAAGTCGTAAGAAAGCGTTAACAGATTGGTTTTTATTAAATAATAAAATATACGAGTAAATTTAAACCTTTGGAGAATTCACTATATGAATAAATCTATAAAAAGAAGCTCAATCGCCGTGGCTTTTACATGGTTTATCCTTCATTTTATTATTTTCTATCTACCACAAGTAATAGTTGGCGACGCTGAACGTATAGTTGTTGGCTCATGGATTGACGACCGTATACCATTAATTCCATTCTTTGTCCTTTTTTATGCTATGGCATATGTTCAATGGATAGTTAACCTCTTTGTTATAGTTAGAGAAAATGATGACAAAATGCTTTACAACTATTTTTCATCAGATTTAGTTGGAAAAATTGTATGCGCAATTCTTTTCATTGCTATTCCTACAACAATGGTCCAGCCTGTTTTTGAAAGCACAGATCTTTGGACATTCCACCTTAATTTGGTATATGCTTTAGATGAACCAGTAAATCTATTCCCATCCATGCATTGCTTTGAAAGCTACATATGTGCAAGAGTTGCTTTACAGTCAAAAAAATCATCTAAGTTCTATAAAGTATTTTCCGTAGTACTTGCACTTCTCGTTTTTGCATCAACAGTATTCACTAAGCAACACATCCTTATAGACATCCCTGCTGGCATTATTCTTGCCGAACTTTCAGTGTTTATCATCAGTAGAGGCTGGCTTCCTGAGGTTATGGCTCGCCTTTTCAGTAGTCTTGATGTAAAAAAAGATAAGCAAGAAAATATAATAATTTGTTGATTTCACTCAAATTGTGTTAATTTAATAACTATAATTGAAACCCTATTATGCATGTAATATAATTCCATTATTATATGTATAAAGGGGTTTTATTTATGAAGAAACGCATTCTTGCAATCATTTTTGCAATGACTCTTATCCTCGTTGCTCTTATTCCATCTGCTTATGCAAAATCAGAAAAGAGCAAAATGACATTACTTCCAGATCCAAACAGCAAGACAGTTGCAACATATAAGGATCTCAATGTCATTAAGATGGGTACAATTATTGTTTATCCAAAAGACCTTGAAACAACAAATAAGAAGTATCCTGTTGTAGTTTGGGCCAATGGTTCATACTGTCCAACACAGACATACTACGCTTACATTCAGGGCCTTGCTGAAGCTGGTTATGTAGTAGTTTCCAACACTGACATTCTTGCTGGTGAAGGTGACACTGTAATTGATTCAATT
>DCGS01000080.1:8656-11995 GCA_002314645.1 Ruminococcaceae bacterium UBA1772 | reverse complement strand
GCTGCTGGCGCTGATTCAAGAATTAAGTCACTCATTTCTCTTGCTGGAAACAGCACACGTTCACAGGCTAAGAAAGTTAATTGTCCTGCTTTCTACATTGGTGGAGCAATGGATATTAACGTTCCACTTATCCTCTACGTTAAGCCTTCATACAAAGCAAGCAACGGCCCAGCAGTATACGGTACTCTTCGCGCTTGCGGTCACTTTGCAGTATGGTACTCTTCTTCAAGATATATTGGATATTCAGTAGCATGGTTTGATGCTACACTTAAAGGTGACAAATCATCTCTTGAAATCTTTAAAGATGGAGGAGACCTTTCAAACGACAAGACATGGACAAGCGTTGTTAACAAGGGTCTCTAATTAGAAATGATTATTAAATGTCTAATGGTTGGTCTTGGTGGATTTATTGGTTCTGTTTTAAGATATCTAATTTCACTTATTCCAATTAACGAAAGTTTTGTTTTTCCTATAAAAACGCTTATAACTAATGTTGTTGGTGCTTTTGTAATAGGAATAATAGTTTCACTTTCTTTTAAATCTATTCAAATAAATGAAAACTTAACACTGTTTCTTAAAGTAGGACTTTGCGGTGGATTTACCACATTCTCAACATTTGCTTTAGAATCAACAAATTTATTTCAGAATAATCATATAGGTCTATCCATCCTATATATTATTCTAAGCGTGTCTCTTTCAATTCTTGCAGTTTATTCCGCAGAACTGATAATGGCATAAAAATAACTCCCATTCAAATGAATGGGAGTTTCTTTTTTATTAGCCAGGAAGGTTTTCGAAGAGGTTGATCATTTCATCGTAATAACCGTAGAATACATCCTTCTTCTCTTTCCAACCTACCCATGAAAGGTGATCCTTATCCTCAACAGGCATATTATACCAAATACCAGCATCAAATGGGCCAGTAAAGTTTGTTGCCTGCTTGCTTGGAAGACTAAATGGAGCCATCTGTCCAAGAACGTTTACGAAACCATCATGTGGCATCCATTCCTTCTTGCCCTGTCCACCTGTAAGCTGTGTAAGATTATCTGCCCAGTAACGTCCTGTGTAAAGTCCGCCTACCTTAGCAATAATGCCTGCGTGCTTTGCACATTTACGGTTCTCCAGATTCTTCTTCATTGGTGCTGAACGCTCACCAATTCTTGCAAAGTAGTATGTGTTAGGGTTAACTGCTGCATTCTTGTTCATTTCATATCTTGCTTCGAGCTTCATTTCGTTACCAATAGCATCAAGCCAGTTGTCACAGAATCTGTCCATTTCCTTTACATAATCACGTGGATTTGTTAAATGGTTGCCCTTAACATTTTTCTTTTCATCCATAATGCCCCAGTGCTCCATATAGAAGTCCCAAGTTTTAAGAGCAATTTCACTCTTACCAAGAGCTGTCATGAGCATAAGCATAAGATATGATGCAACAGTGTTACCGTGGTTGCGGAGAAGACCTGATGCAAGAGTTGTACCGTTATTAACACCTGTAAGTGTTGTAACAGTATGAAGAAGGTCTCCCTGACCACCCTTGAAGAGTGGTGAAAGCTCGTCAGCTGGTGTACCGGCAACTTCTTCAGCGTTACCTCTTGTTAAGAGATTTGCAAAAGTAATTACTGTTGGACCACCAAATGAGTGTCCTACAATGTTAATCTTTGCATGATTTCCTGGCTTACCCCAATCTTTGAGTACACCTGGATATGTACGACCATATCTAGCATGTCCATACTTCTCAGAGTGAACCTTTCCATAGTCTACTCTGCCGCCAAAAAGGTAAGCGTAGAGGATACATGAGCGATCCCAAGAACTGTTGAAAGGTCCAAGAGAAGGATAAAATACCTCATGTCCTGTTTTCACTAAATGTTTTGCAACATTTCTGTCTGGGCGGAAGCCCCAGTAGTGCATGAACTTATCAATCATGTCTGACTCGCCAAAGCCAAAAAATCCATGGATAAGCACGGTTGGATACTTGTTTGCCATTTATTATTCCCTCCATACAATTATAAAATATCCGTCTCTTATTATAGAACGTTCTATAAAGCAAATCAACACAAAAGTGTGTTATATAACATCTGTTACTGTTTAAATCTGTTTTTTTCTGTCACAGGTTTGAATGAAAAAACAGATTTTATAATTTTTCAATATCCTCATTTTTTCATTTGACAAAAATCCTGTGTTGTGTATAATAGAATATAGTTATATAACCTATGTTATGTAACTATTATTTTCAACAGAAAGGACGTATCTACGTGCCTCCAAAGCAGAAATACACAAGAGAATCAATACTTGAAACAGCCTTGCAAATTGCCAAAAGAGACGGTCTCTCTGCCGTTGTTGCACGCAATGTGGGAGCTGAACTCGGGTGCACAGTAAGCCCCATTTTCTCATATTTTAAGAATATGGAAGAGTTGCAACAGGCTGTAAAAGATGAAGCCCTAAAGCTCTTCAAGGAGCAAATTAGTTCACAGAATTTATATACCGCAGATCTTAAAATGCAATGTATTCAAATGGTTAATTTTGCAAAAGAAAAGCCAGAACTTTTCAAAATAATTTTTGAATCTAAAACATCACTAGAGTCTCTAAAAGATGTAATAAATGAATATGTTCCTGATTTTGAAAACGGAATTAATTCGCTTGTGACATCGCAAGGAGTATCATATGAAGCTGCTCTATCAATTTACAAGCAGCTCTGGGTTCAAGCATATGGTCTTAGTTCTCTAATTGCCTCTTCTGTTATAGAAATCCCATCAGAAGAGGATGTTTCTAGCAGTATAAACCACTTATTTAACAGCGAAATCATGTTTATTAAGAGTGAAATGGCCGAAATGGCTGCTAGCAGGCCTTCAGCTCGTTCAGTAGTTAAGGTTTCAGTTAAATCAAAATAACGGCATCTAAGAGCTCACAGAAGACGTTAGAGTCACTTAGGTAAGGAGGAATAAATATGGGTATGGATTTTAGTGCATTAATGAAAATTAAGGGCGCTTGGGACACCTTCAAAATGAATCATCCACGCTTTCCAGATTTTCTAAATCATGTAAAAAGAAACGGTGTAATTCCTGGAACAGAAATTCAAATTTCAGTAACTTATCCAAACGGACAGAATATAAAATCAACAATAAAAGTTAAGGAATCTGATGTACAGCTCCTTGAATCTCTTGGATCTTTAGGTTTATAAAATTTTGGAAAAGTACTCCACTTTGACTAAATTAGGCCCAAAAAAGCCCTAAAACACGTAAAAAACATTATTCAAAAGCAGAAGTTTCGCTCCACCGTGAAACTTCTGCTTTTTTCTTAAAACTCGTTTCTAGCCGTTCAGTTTTTTGAAAATGGACATTC
>DCGS01000080.1:7375-8575 GCA_002314645.1 Ruminococcaceae bacterium UBA1772 | reverse complement strand
AAAATCAAAGCCAAAAAGGGGAAAATTTTCATAAAGATCCAGGAAGAAAAAATTCGTTTTTTTCTAGGTCTACACATCACCAAAGCTTAAAATTCAGTCGCCCAAAATGGCACAAATTGACACTTTTGGTCATTTTCTGCTTTTATTTCAAGCGTCATTCGCACAAACAACGTAACTACGCGGTTTGTAGGCTCACAAGAACTATAAATAGGACATATATTAAATCATTTTATGGCATTTATTGATGATTATATCCTAACTTTTATAAAGTGTTTTTTGGGGAAGTTTTAATGAAATGATTTACCCCAGTTTTTGAAGATTGGAATTCAGATGGGGTAATTCATTTTTTCACCAAATAGGAACAATATTACCTATATTTCGACATTTCACTTTGTGCATTTTTATTTGTAGATATGGGAATAATAAAATAATTTTCCACAATATATTGCATTAATGTTTAAAATAGGTTATATTTATCCTATGAAAGATAGGTCATTTTTTCCCAACGTTTTACCCGTTTTTTAGACCCTGTTTTTCAGGGCCATTTAGGTGTAATTTTAGCTAAAGGAAAAATATCCAAACTAAATTCCTTTAAAGGGTGTGTTTTTTTTGATAATTAATACAAAAAGTGTAATTTCTATAAGTGATGCAAATCAGAATTTTTCAAAGGTTGCAAAGCTTGCAGAAAAGTTTGATGAGGTAGTCATATTTAAAAATAATCGTCCAAAATATCTTCTCATAACTCTGGATGACACAGAGTTCTTCAACGAAAATACTATGGACGATGATATCAAGGAGATTTCTCAGAAGATTCTCAAGCGTTTCAAGCCAAACATTTCTCAGCTTAAGCTTAAAAACAATAATTTTGAATAAAAAAAGACCATTCTAGCCGCTGCTAGAATGGTCTAAATTATTCTTATTTTAATAATTCCACCACAAAATTATTTCAAATAATTATTTACCTGCATGACGAGTAACGTCGGCTCTGTACCACTTCTCGTCAACCCAGTTCCAAAATTCATTTACTTTACCTTTAAACATAAGTGGCTGTAAAACACTTGAAAGAGCTGAAAGTACTTTTGCTACAGCTTCGAGAATTCTATTTAACATAAACATTTCCTCCCATTTGTAATACCAAATTTAATAACAAAACAATTATAACAATTAGTTTTTTGATTATCAACAATTAATTTTGCTTTC
>DCGS01000080.1:6129-7286 GCA_002314645.1 Ruminococcaceae bacterium UBA1772 | reverse complement strand
AGCATGCGCCCGTAATCGTCCTCATCCATATTGACGGAACAAGAGTATTCTTCATATTCTTCGTCGTATGCGAAATTCATGCATTGATCACAATTGTAACTCATATTTTCCTCCTACACTAAAAGAAGCAACGTTCCTGCCACTATAAAGCCAAGACCCAGCAAGGTTTTTCCAGATACTTTTTCCTTTAAAAACAAGGCAGAAAAGGCAACTGTAACAATAATACTAAGCTTATCTATTGGTACCACTACACTTACGTCTCCGGTTTGTAAGGCTTTAAAATAAAATATCCAAGATCCGCCTGTCGTTATTCCCGAAGCGCAGATTGCAAGAAGATTCTTTTTCTGGATTTTCTTTATTTCACCCTGTGACCCAGTAACAAACACTACAACCCACGCCATTATAAGGACCACAATGGTTCTTATTGCTGTTCCAAGGGTCGAATCTATATCAGACACTCCAATTTTACCAAGTGTTGACGTAATTGCTGCAAAAACAGAGGACAAGATTGCATAAAACAGCCATGATTTCTTCTGTAATTGGCTCTCTTTATTTTCCTTAAACTCTATCATTAAGAACGTGCCCGCCATAATTAAAACCATACTGAGACCCTTTAGCCACGTGAGCGATTCATGCAGGAATATAATAGCAATAATCATTGCTAGTACGGTGCTTGTCTTGTCTACAGGGGTTACCTTGTTTACATCGCCCACGGTAAGTGCCTTAAAATAACAAAGCCAGGATGCACCAGTTGCAAGACCGGATGTTATAAGAAAAAAGAGAGTCTTTCCACTTATGTGAGACATTTCATCATACGTTCCAGCAATTACAACCAATGTCCACGCAAACACCAAGACTACAAGAGTTCTAATGGCGGTTACAACATTTGAGTTTGTATTCTTAAGACCAATTTTAGCAAGAATTGACGTGATTCCTGCAAAAATTGCTGATAGAAACGCATAAAGAATCCACATATTAAGAAAGACCTCTTTAAAGTTTATTAATTATTCTTCAGTTGGTACAGTTTCAGGAATTGCTTCAGGTTCATCAACAACACTGCCGTAATCTTCAACTACAGGCATTTCTTTGTTGTTGTGAGCAATATTATCATAAAAAGCATATTCTGCTGCAAGCATATATGGGTTAAGGAAAAGTCC
>DCGS01000080.1:0-6005 GCA_002314645.1 Ruminococcaceae bacterium UBA1772 | reverse complement strand
GCTCTAGATGCCTTAATTGCGTCAATAGGACTCATTTCTGGATGCTCTTCAAGGATGTAATACGCCTGTGAATATGCGTAGGTCATAATAATACCTGGAACAATAAGAAGCAAATACCAAAGTGTTAGGAAAACTGCTAAAAGAATCTTCGTAATAAGCGCTTTTCCAAAAACATCGAATCTTGAGAAGATATCGTTGAATTTTGCTTCACCTGTTGTCATAAGATTTTTAAAGAAAGTAACTTCGCCAACCTTGATTGCACCGCCAAGAATAAAGCCTACAAGGCCCCAAATAGAAAGAATTGTAATTACACCCGCAATTAATGGAATAAGCCATGGCATAGATGTATTAATGTCTTGGATTGATTCAATTGAGAAATATGAATCTATGCTCTGTCCATCAAAGAATTTTTCTACATCCTTGTCGTCAAAAGAAAAGTTTGATGAAAAAGATGGGCCGCTGCTTGATGAACCAAGGAGAGCTGCAACAAATGCTGTTGCTACGGCAAGTCCCCACTTGCCATTCAGTTTTTCTCGAGCTTTTGCTCTAAGTTCTGCTGCTTTCATAAAATTCCTCCTAGTTATTTTTTTAAATAAAATAAATATTATTCATTTTTAATTAACCTCTTTTATTGTATTCTTCCAAAGTTGCACCGTCAATTAAAATATGATATTATAACTTAATCTTAATAATTGAAAGAAGGGACCTTCATTATGTGTGGAATTATTGGTTTCACTGGTAATACAGAAGCCGCTCCATTACTCCTTGATGGACTTGAAAAGCTTGAATACAGGGGATATGACTCTGCAGGTATTGCCGTAATTGAAAATGAGGGCATTAATATCATAAAATCTGAAGGAAAAATCAAGAACCTTCGTGAAAAAATCGCTAAAAGCCATACGCCAAAGGGCTTTATTGGAATTGGTCACACCCGTTGGGCAACACACGGTAAGCCAAGCGACGAAAATGCACATCCTCACTATAGTAAATCAAGAAGATTTGCAGTAGTTCACAACGGAATTATTGAAAACTTCGCCGAACTTAAAGAGGAATTAGTTGCAAAAGGCTATATTTTCCACAGCGAAACAGATACCGAAGTTGTTGCACACTTACTTGACGACTGTTATGACGGAGATTTCTTCAGCACAGTTATAACAATGACAAAACGTCTTGTCGGCTCTTATGCACTTGGTATTGTTTGCAAAGATGTTCCAGATAAAATCATTTGTGTTAAGAAGGCTAACCCGCTCATAGTTGCTGTAAGTGACAAGGGTAACTTTATTGCATCTGATATTACTGCCGTTCTTGCTTACACAAGAGACGTTTACACAATGCAGGACGATGAAGTTGCCATCCTTTCTGAAAAATCAGTAGAATTCTTCAATCTTGATGGCGAACCAATTAACAAGGAAATAGAGAAGGTTACATGGAATGTAGATGCCGCTTCTAAAGGTGGATACGAACATTTCATGATTAAAGAAATTAAAGAGCAGCCAGAAGCAATTCGCGCTACTCTTTCTCCAAGAATTACACCTGAAGGAAAAATCAACCTTGATGGCATTTCTCTTTCAGATGAGCAAATTCGCAAGTTTAAGCGTATTTATATTACTGCTTGCGGTTCAGCATACCACGTTGGTGTTGTTGGCAAGTATGTAATTGAACAACTTGCAAGAATTCCAGTTGAAGTTGACCTTGCTTCTGAATTCAGATACAGATATCCTCTTGTAGACGAGGATACTCTTGTAATCTTAATAAGCCAGAGTGGTACAACCGCAGACACACTTGAGGCACTCCGTGAGGCTAAGAGACGTGGTGCAAGAACACTCTCAATTGTTAACGTTGTTGGATCTGCAATTGCAACAGAAAGTGACGATGTTCTCTACACATGGGCTGGTCCTGAAATTTCTGTAGCAACTACAAAAGCCTACAGCACTCAGCTTTCTCTTATCTATTTAATTGCAATCAAATTTGCACTTGCAACAAAAGCAATTACAGACAGCGTTGCAGATGAGCTTATTGCAGAAATTCTTACTCTTCCAGAAAAAATCGAACAGATTTTTGAACTTGAAGAAAGCATCAAGAGAATTTCTGAAAGATATACATACCTTCACCATGCGTATTTCATTGGTAGAAACCTTGACTACGCTGTTGCTCTTGAAGCATCCTTAAAGCTTAAGGAAATCAGTTATATACACTCTGAGGCATATGCTGCTGGTGAATTAAAGCATGGTACTATTTCACTTATTGAACCAGGCACATCTGTTATTGCTCTTTGCTGTACTGAAAGACTTGTTGAAAAAACAATCAGTAACGCTAAAGAAGTAATGGCAAGAGGTGCGGAAGTACTTTGTGTAACCACAGAAGACAACAGAAGCTGTGCAAATATTTGTGACTACACAATTTACATTCCAAAAACACATCCACTTCTTATGCCATCGCTTGAAGTAGTTCCACTCCAGCTCCTTGGTTACTATACTGCTAAATCACGTAAATGTGATATTGACCAGCCACGTAACCTTGCAAAGAGTGTAACCGTAGAATAAGACAAAAACCGCCACATTGTAGGAATACAATATGGCGGTAATTTTTTATTCTTATTTCAACTGATCAAGTGTTAACTCGAAGCTTGGAAGGAATTCACTTAGGAATATTTCAGCTGCTTCACAGTTCATTTTATGAATTGAAGCTTCTGTGGCCTCACGTGCCTTTGAAAATTCCCTGTTTCCTGCTTTCTCTTCCTCAATACATTTTATTAATGCACTAATTTTATCTGCAGCCTTGTTTAAAACCCAAAGATCTTTGTCCTCTTCATTTGCAAAGAGTAAATCTTTATATTCTGGTTGCATATCTTCAGGAAGCATGCAAAGAATTTTATCTGTTGCTGCTTCTTCTACCTTTTTAAATGCATTAAGTATTTCTGGGCTGTAGTATTTAACTGGTGTTGGCATATCTCCAGTTAAAATTTCAGCTGTATCATGAAAAAGACCAATAAGAGCCGCCTTTTCAGCATTATAATTTGTACCAAGACGCTTATTGCTAATTACAGCTAATGCGTGACAAATTACCGCAACTTCATATGAATGCTGGCTCAATGATTCTTTTTCTGTATTTCTCATAAGAGCCCATCTATCAATATATTTCATTCTTGATATTAGGGCAAAAAAGTCGTTAGACATATATATTCCTCCGAAAAAATAAACCCGCTTGTACTTCAAGCGGGCCTAAATAATCTGAATTTATTATTCTTTGCTCTTCTTCTTTTTAGGTGCTTTTCTGCCTCTAGCTAATTTCTTTCCAGCTCTGTCATATGTAGCACTCTTACCTGTATACATAATGACGATTGCAAGAACTGCTGCTAAAACGCCGATAAGCATAATAACTAAAACGATAATTGCGATAATAAGGATTAATCCAGTTGTAAGCATAAAACTATCCCCTCTAGTCTGTAGTTATAGATTTCATATTATTGTATAATTGTGAACAGAATATGAACAAAATGCAATATTCATAAGTTTTTTTAATAAATGTTATCTTATCTTAATTTTACATTTATTGACTTTAAATATGTAATAAAATAAAATTAAACTATTGGAGGTGAAAGCGTGCAAACAGCATTCATAGTTTCCTTTGGTAGATGGATATTACCAATTATTGCTTTTTACATTATTGTAGGCTGCGGTGTCTCTCTTGTTAGAGGTAACAGAAAAGTGGGAACCATTGGCTACTTAATAAACTCAGCAAATGGAGATGAAATTCCACTAACAAGTTACGAGACGTCTATAGGGCGCAGTAACTCTTGTGACATTGTCCTCTCCTATACAACAGTTTCGCGCTTTCATGCTGTTATAGCTAAGCGTGGCGGCAAATGGATGATTTTTGATACATACTCAAAAACAGGCACTTTTATAAACGGCCAGCAAATTCACGGAAAAGGCTTCATTGAAGACGGTGACACGTTAGTATTCGGAAATGCCGTATTCCGTTTCACAGAACACAAGGCTAAAAATGAGCACCCTGAAGATGTTCCTCTTTCTACATCTCCTCTTTTCGTTGGAGATGAAAAGTTCTACACAGGTGAAATATTAATCCCTCAAAAAATCAAAAAGGGATGCCTTATTGAAAACTGCATTACTGGCGAGCAGATGGAAATAGATGATATGGACTCAATCCTTATTGGTAGAAGTAATGATGCCCACATACACATCTCAATCCAAGCTGCATCTAGAAACCATGCTTTAATTAGCAGATCAGACTCTGGTTGGATAATTGAGGATCTAGATTCTGCGGCAGGTACACTTCTAAATGGTGAGCCTGTAACCGAATGCACACCACTCAAAGATGGTGACATTATTGAAATCTGTGGATTCACAGTAAAATTCGTTGAAAACAACTAAGGGGGCTTTTTGTGACTGGACCTAAGTGGTTACCCACTCTGCTTCTAATCTCAATATTCCAAGCTATAACCTTTTATCAAGTTATTTTTGTTGACGGAAAAACAAACGAAACCGCGCTTATGGTTTTTGCAATTTACTCCGCAATAGAATGGCTTTATTCAATTGCGTCCTCTATTGTCCTTAGAAAGTCTAGTTTGGCGCTTGAATTCATAGCGTTCTTCCTTACAGGAATAAGCCTTGTTATTGTGGCAAGTTCTGCGCCAAGTCTCCTTGTAAAACAGTTTATTGCTGTATGCATAGGATTTGTTCTCTACATAGTAATGCTCTTTATTATTGCAAATGTTGACAGAGCTGAAAAGTTTAGAATTCCTATGGCAGCAGGTGCAATAATACTTCTTGTGTTTACATTAATATTTGCAAGAGCAATAAACGGCGCCTATAACTGGATTGTAATTGGAGGTTTCTCCTTCCAATCTGCAGAACTTGTAAAGGTTGCGTTTATATTTGTTGGTGCTGCAACACTTGAAAAGTTGCAGTCAACTAAACACCTTACCGCTTACGTTGTCTTTTCACTCGTTTGCATTGCGCTCCTTTTCCTAATGAGGGACCTTGGTACCGCACTTATATTCTTCTTTACATTCATTGTTCTTGCGTTCATGCGTTCAGGAGACATTCGTACAATTATTTTCCTCTGTATGGGTGCTGCAATGGCAGCAGGCCTTATTGTACTTATGCGTTCTGACTATGTAATGAATCGCTTTGCTACATATAGACATGTTTGGGACTATGTGGACGGAAAAGGATATCAGCAAACTCGTGTTCTTACATACTCAGTCAGCGGCGGTCTTTTAGGCCTTGGAATTGGAAACGGAAAACTTCAAAACGTTTTCGCAGCAACCGAAGACCTTGTATTTGGCGTACTCTGTGAAGAATGGGGAATTCTAATTGCATTCCTTGTTGCACTCTCATTCGTGTTTATTTTCATTCACAGCATCAGATGTGCAAAGGGCTCAAGAAGTGCATTCTACTCAATTGCAAGCTGTGCTGCAGGTGGACTTTTCCTTTTCCAGGCAGCTTTAAATATTTTTGGCGTAACAGATTTCTTGCCACTCACTGGCGTAACACTTCCGTTCATCAGCCGTGGTGGTTCAAGTACAATTTCCTGCTGGGCGCTCCTTGCTTTCATTAAAGCAGCAGACAACAGGACATGGGCAGGAGGTAAAAAATGAACAAGATTTTCAAAAGATCATACTGGATGTACATTTTTGCCGTTGCTTTTTTAGTTGGCCTAATACTTCTTTTCTTTAATATGGAAATAAATGCTGGCACATGGGTCGTAAAAGACTACAACCAGCACCTCTATGCAAAGGGAGAACTGCTTGCGGCAGGTCAAATTACTGACCGAAATGGAGTAGTTCTTGCAGAAACAGTAAATGGTGAAAGAAAATTCAATAGCGACGCAACCATACGCAAAGCTACTCTTCATGTAGTTGGAGACACTGCTGGATTTATCTCTACAGGTGTTCAAACAGCGTATAAATCGCAGCTTACAGGATACAGCCTAATAAACGGCATATACACTTTAAAGAAAAATGGTGCAGGTAACGATAT
>DCGS01000098.1:4711-7213 GCA_002314645.1 Ruminococcaceae bacterium UBA1772 | reverse complement strand
TTTTTGTTTGCTTTTGCAACAACTTTTGATCCTTTTTTAGCTGCTTCTTTTGCCTTTTTCTTTTCTTCTTTAGCTTTTGCTTCAGCAGCAATCATTGCTTTAATTTTCTTCTCAGTGTCTGCATTTTGCTTTTGAAGTTTCTTGTCGAACTTCTCGTTTGCCTTGCTCATTGTCAAGAGAACCTGTGCATCAAGTTCAGCTGTCTGTGCCTCAGCGTCCTTAACAGCTTTTTCTGCTTGAATGTCAGCGTCAGCCTTAATTCTCTGAGCCTGTTCAGCCGCACAATTTTTAATATTCTCAGCCTTAACAAGTGCTTCGTCAAGAACTCTCTTTGAGTCTTCCTTAGCTTTTGCGTTAATTTCAGCAATTTTCTCTTCAGCTTCAATGTTAATTGCATTTACTTCTGCCTCGGCATTCTGATTAACAACTAAAGCTTCCTTATCTGCATTCTTTTGAACTTCCTCTGCCTCACGATTAGCATTAAGACCAATGAGTTCAGCCTTTTTTGCAGCAGCTGCTGTAATAACACTTGCTTTTGCCATTGCTCTCTTGTTAAGAATTTCATTCTTTTTAGCAAGTTTCTTTGCTTCAAGCTGTTGCTTTCTCTTAATTTCTTTTCTTAAAAGAACTGCTTTTTCAGGTTCTTTTTTTACTTCTTTTTTCTTTGAACCGAACATTATTCGCACCCCTCTGCTTCTTTTGGCTCTTCAACAACTTCCACGCCCTCTAAAAGTTCTGGCACCTTATTATTCTTAGCTTTCATAAAACCAACAATAAGTCCGATAAGGCAACAGAGTAAAAGAGTTGCTGAAAGAACCTGTGAAACCCTAATATTTGTATTTGCAACATAGAGGCTGTCTATTCTAAGACCCTCTACTATCATACGCTCAAGTCCATACCAAACACCATATGTCAGAGCGATCTGTCCTTTGAACTTACGGCATTTGTCGAACATTATGGCGAGCATTATGAATCCTAGTATACACCATATTGACTCATAAAGAAAGGTCGGATGTACATATCCTTCAGGATCCATAGAAATGCCCTTACTTTGGAAGTATGATTGGTTTAAAATTATGTACTCTCTCACGGTGTCACTTTTCATGCCCCATGGGAGATTAGTGTTGACGCCAAAGGCCTCCTGGTTTGTAAAGTTACCCCAGCGTCCAATACCTTGACCTGCCAAAAATCCAACAGCAGCAAGGTCAAAAACATCCAAAACATTTATTTTTCTAATTTTGCATACTACAAATGCAGTTAAGAGTGCGCCTATTATTCCACCATAGATTGCAAGTCCACCCTCTGTAATTTTAATTATATGAGAAGGGTTGGCCATATAGTAACTTAGGTTAAACAGAACATAATAAGCACGAGCTCCAATAATTCCGCCAAGTGTTCCAAAAATTACTGCATCGTAAAGCTTATCTACATCTACTCCATTACGTTTTGCAAGCTTTGTTGCTGTAAAGAGAGCAATTAAATAGCCTGTTGCAATTAAAAGGCCATAGAGCTTTATTGAAAAATCAAGTGGACCTATGCTGAACTCACAGAGAGTTGAAGGAACACTAAAGCCTCTTTGAATTGCATTAAAATAAACTACTGAATAATCTTTCATTTAGAAGGCTCCTCCTTTGGAAGAACAACCGACAATGCAGAATATTCAGGAAGGAATTGACTACCTAGTCTTTCCTCAGCTTCCTTCAAGGTAATTGTCTGATAAATTTCAATTTCATCAAACATATGATATCCTTCAAACTCAGCTGAAACGAGTTCATTTGCAAGTCCGTCTACATCATTGTAGCCCATAACTGAACGGCCATAGTGCATGCGACGAATGCGTTCAAACTCAACCTCGTCTATTCCTTCTTTGCGAACCTTTGCAACTTCAGCATTAATTTTTTCCATTACCTTCTTTGGATCCTTGCTTTCGCCCGCAAACATTGTTGTGCGGTATCCAGGGCCTGTGAAATATTCAAAGCCAAAGCTATTGTTGATTAGTTCTTCATTGAAGAGCGATTCATACAGTGGGGATGAATCGCCCACAATATATTCTGCAAGAATTGAGGTAAGAATTCTGTCTCTTAATGTTAGAGGCTTGTCTACCGCCTCCTTGTAACCCAAAGTAAACATTGGAATGTTAACTGAAAGCTTTTCTTCATAGTAGTTTTCTGAAAATTCCATTGGTTCACCGAAGTCAGCACGTTCCACTTTTATTGGCTCTTTAACTTCAAGTGTGTTTTCAACAACCTCGAGCACCTCTTCAACAGTTGTGTTTCCTGCAACTGCAAGAACCATGTTTGGAAGGCTGTAGAAGTTGTTGTAGCAGTCATAAAGTGTGTCAGCAGAAATTTCTGCAATTGACTCCACAGTTCCTGCAATATCTATGCGAACAGGATGCTTTGAGTAAAGAAGACGAAGGAGGTTAAACATTACCTGCCAAGAAGGCTCGTCCTGATACATGCGAATTTCCTGTCCAATAATACCCTGTTCCTTCTGAACGGT
>DCGS01000098.1:4206-4633 GCA_002314645.1 Ruminococcaceae bacterium UBA1772 | reverse complement strand
AAGTTTCCTGAGCAAGAGAAAAGATAACAGGTTCTGTCAAAGCTTGTGTATGCGTTTGCAGAAGCACCTGTTTTTGCAAATCTTTCAAATGCGTCAAGCTCTTCACTTTCAAAGAGCTTGTGTTCAAGGAAGTGTGCAGTACCTTCTGGTATTGTGTATCCTTCCTCGCCAACCTTTTTAACGACTGTATCTATAGAACCGTAGTTAGTTCCAAAAATTGCATAAGTTGTTGAATACCCAGGCTTTGGATATACAAGGATTTTAAGACCAGATTCATGCTCTATTTCAAAGTATGAATCGTCAAGGAGGTTATTTCTAATTTCATTAATGTTTGCCATTATTCTTCCCCCTCTGCCTTTAATACGAAAATTGTGTCGAGTGTTACTTTTCCAGCCGCTCTAATAATGTCTTCTCTTGTTACCTTTGT
>DCGS01000098.1:0-4112 GCA_002314645.1 Ruminococcaceae bacterium UBA1772 | reverse complement strand
TCACATACGGAGTTGAATGTGTCTTTCATTGAAAGGCGCGATGCATTCATGTCTTCCTCTGTTACACCGCCTTCAGCCATTGACTTAAGCTGGTTTTGAATTTCTTCAATTGCGGTTTCAATGTTTTCGTTCTCTACACCACTCTGTACAATGAAGAGAGCCTTTTGTCTGTATGGTCTTGCAGAGCAGTAGTAGCAAAGACTCATTTTTTCACGAACATTCATAAAGAGGCGTGAATATGTGCCGCCGCCAAAAATATCTGTCATCATACGAATTTCGTCTTGACGTTTTTCTACATCAGCCTCATCTTCACAGCCGTAGCGGAAGCCCATTACAAGCTTACCTTGGTTTACTGGGAGGGACTCTTCCACGCGCTTTACTTCGTCTGCACGTGTAATTATTTCATTGCTCATTGGAGCAGGCTCATTTCTTGTTATTTTAGAGAATTTCTCTACAAGCATTTCACGAACTTTATCTACATCAGTGTTTCCAATAATGTTAACTGAAATGAATGCGTTTTCTACAAGGTGTCTGTATGCTTCATACACTGACTCTGGAGTAAGTGCTAAAAGACCTTCTTTAGTTCCTATTGCCTTTGAAGAGAAAGCCTCATCCTTACACATTTCTTCAATAAGTCTCTGAAGAGCATAAATTCTCTTGTCACTCTTCTGGCTTTCAATCTTTTCAAGGAGAAGACGTCTTGCTCTATCCACTTCCTCTTTGTCAAATGCACCATTCTCTGCATTTGGCTCAAGAATAACCTTCAAAATAAGTTCAACACATGAGAGGATAATGTCCTCGTCCTTTGAAAGGGCAAACTTGTTGTCTATCATGTTCATAGAAAGACGAAGAACATGGTTTTCTCCAATCTTTCCTACTGAAGGTGTAAGTGTTGCACCGTAAAGATCTGCAAGCTTTTTGCTAAGTGACATATACGTTGGGAACTCTTTGCAGGTTCTTGCAAGTATATATGGTAGTATTGCATTCTTTGATGCATCTTTCTCAAGTGGGAGCACCATTGTGAAAGAAATTCTGCTTGTTTTAAATCTTGATGTTTTGTATGCATTAAGTCTAAGACCTGTTGCTACATCAAATGACTGAAATGTATTCTCCATAAGCCCCTCCAAAAGGATTATTTGTCTCAAGAAAATGATTATTAATTCTACCATAGTTTAACCAATTTATAAAGATATAATATAAATAAATTAATTGACGATACACTCTCATTTTGATATCATTTTTTGGAGGAGTTGAACACATGAATTTTAATAAAGTTGGCAACACTTCAAAGGTTGAAGGTTTTGCTTTAGTAAAAAGATGTGAGGTCAAAGTTTCCACAAAGGGTGGAAAATATCTTGACCTTATTCTTTCAGATAAAACAGGTGAAATTTCTGCAAAATACTGGGACTACAATGAAAAGGAAACTCCAGTATTTGGTACAAATGAACTTGTATATGTTCGTGGAGAAATTACTGAATTCCGCGGTGCTGAACAGCTTCGTGTTGAAAAAATTCGAAATACTTTAGTACAGGACAACGTAAACATTGAGGACTACATAAAATCCGCTGAGTTTAAAAGCTCAGATATGTTTGCAAAAATAGTTGAAATAGTAAGTGCGTTTAATGACGCTGACTTAAAAAATCTTGTACTTAAAATATATGGTGAAAACCAGGAGAAGCTTTTAAGCTTCCCTGCAGCAGTAAGACTTCATCATGCCATGCGTGGCGGTCTTCTCTACCACACACTTTCAATCATAAAAATGGCTGAAAAGGCATGTGAAATCTATCCAACAATAGACAGAGAACTCTTAATTACAGGTGCCGCACTTCACGACGTTGCAAAGACTGTTGAAATGAATGCAAATGAAATGGGAATTGCTTCGGACTACACTGTTGACGGTAACCTCATAGGTCACCTTGTTCGTGGTGCCATGATGGTAAGAGAAGCAGGAAAAGAACTTGATGTTCCAGAGGAAAAAATCGTTCTTGTTGAGCATATGCTTCTTTCTCATCATGGCAAGCCAGAGTTTGGCTCTCCTGTTCGCCCAATGTTTTTAGAGGCTGTTGTACTTAACATGCTTGACGAGCTTGACGCAAAAGTTTATGAGGTTTCAGACGTTCTTTCAGAAGTTGAAACTGGATCATTTTCTGCACGCCAGTGGGCACTTGACGACGTTCGCCTCTACAACCACGGCCGAACAGAAAACATTGCTCCAAAGGCACAAATTCTTTAATTTGGAAGGATTAAAAAATGGATATCTGGACCGAAATAAAAATTGAAATAAATGCAGATGACATAGACAAGGCTTCAGACATTGCTCAAATGACCGTGCCATACGGCATTTACATTGAAGACTACAGAACTCTTGAAGAAGAGGCTATGGAAATTGCACATATTGACTTAATAGATGAAGATCTCCTTGCAAAGGACCGCTCAACAGGAATTGTTCACATCTACTTAGAGCCTGAAATGAATGCTCCTGAGGCAGTAGCTTTCTTAACAGAAAGATATACTGCTGAAAACATAGAATTCAAGGTTGAAACAATTCCTTGCAAGCGTGAAGACTGGCAGGACAACTGGAAGCAGTTCTTCAAGCCAATGCCAGTTGGAGAAAAGCTTCTCATTCAGCCTACTTGGGAGGAGCTTCCAGAGGAACTTAAAAAAGAGGACAGAAAAGTCCTCCACATTGAGCCAGGCCTTGCCTTTGGTACAGGTTCACACAACACAACAAGACTTTGTCTTGAAACACTTGAGCGCTACATAAAAGGCGGCGAATCCGTTTTAGACCTTGGTTGTGGAAGTGGTATTTTAGGTATTGCATCCCTCCTTCTTGGCGCAGACAAGGTTGAGGGTGTAGACATAGACGAGCTCGCCGTAAAGACTGCCATTGAAAATGGTAAAGAGAACGGATACACTGAACCACAGTACAAAATCCACTGTGGTGACATGACTGAAAAGGTAACTGGCAAGTTTAATGTTGTCGTTGCAAACATTGTTGCAGACATAATTATCATGTTCTGTGAAAATGCAATGAACTTTATGGATGAAAACGCTGTATTCATTACAAGCGGTATCATAGATAGCAGAGAACAGGATGTCCTTAAAGCTTTTGACAAATACGGATTCGAAATTGTTGAAAGAATTGAAGACGGCGGTTGGCTCTGCTTCGTGCTTAAACACTAATTCTGAAAGGAAATACGAATATGCAATTTTTAATTGAAACATCAGCAAGACACCTTCACGTAACAAAGGAACACCTTGAAATCCTCTTCGGTGAAGGCTACGAACTTACAAAGAAAAAAGACCTCTCTCAGCCAGGCCAGTTTGCTTGTGAAGAAAGAGTTCAGGTTATTGGACCAAAGGGATCATTCCCAGGCGTTTCAATTTTAGGACCTGTTCGCCCTGAAACACAGGTTGAACTTTCTGCATCAGACGCTCGTTCAATTGGTGTAGCCGCTCCAATTCGTGAGTCTGGTGACATCAAGGGTTCAGGCGCATGTAAGCTTGTTGGACCTTGTGGTGAAGTTGAACTCGCTGAAGGCGTTATTGTTGCTAAGCGCCACATCCATGCAACACCTGAAGATGCTGCTGCACTTGGCGTAGAGGACAAAGAAATTGTTAACGTTAAAGTTGAATCAAACGGACGTTCACTCATTTTCGGAGATGTTATTGTTCGTGTTTCTCCAAAGTATGCACTTGCAATGCACATTGACACAGACGAATCAAATGCTGCTAGTGTAACTCCTGGCATGATGGTTGAAATTGTAAAATGAGTCAGGTAGGAGCAAACACTAAAAAGCTCTATGACAATGACAGTCACCAAAAAGAATTCACCGCTCGCGTACTTTCCTGTACCCAGAGCGGTAATTTTTTCAAAGTAGAGCTTTCAGAAACACTCTTCTTTCCAGAGGGTGGCGGGCAACCTGCAGACACTGGTGTACTAAGTTTTTCTGAAAATGGCGAAAGAAAGACCGCTAAAGTTTCTGACGTTCAGGAGGAAGGAACAAGCATTTTCCATTTTGTCGACTTACCTTTTTCAGTTGGCGCTGAAGTGAATGGAACAATAGATTGGGACAAACGTTTCACAAGAATGCAGAATCACTCAGGCGAGC
>DCGS01000034.1 GCA_002314645.1 Ruminococcaceae bacterium UBA1772 | reverse complement strand
GCTCAAGAGTTTGTCCAGTAGCCTCGTCCTTCTTGAAGATTACCTTTGGTCTTGAAACCTGGAATTCATATCCTTCACGACGCATTGTTTCAATGAGAATTGAAAGGTGAAGCTCACCACGTCCTGAAACCTTGAATGTGTCAGTTGATTCTGTTTCTTCAACGCGCATTGAAACGTTTGTTTCAACCTCTTTGAAGAGTCTGTCACGGATGTTTCTTGAAGTTACGAATTTTCCTTCACGACCAGCAAATGGACTGTTGTTAACAATGAAGTTCATTGAAATTGTTGGCTCATCAATCTTAATGAAGTCAAGAGGTTCAACACATTCTGGTGAACAAGCTGTTTCACCAATGTTAATGTCTGCAATACCAGAAACGCAGATGATGTCACCAGCTGCTGCTTCTTCAACTTCAACTCTCTTTAAGCCCTCGTATGAATAGAGCTTTGAAACTTTAACGTTCTGCTGAGTTTCGTCTGCTTTGCAGAGAACAACCTGCATATTTTTCTTGATTGTACCTCTTTCAATTCTACCTACGCCGATTCTACCTACGTAGTCGTCATAGTCAAGACTTGAGAAGAGAACCTGGAGAGGAGCTTCCTTGTCACCTTTAGGTGCTGGAATTTCCTTGAGGATTGACTCGAAGATTGGGCGCATGTCACCTTCACGGTCACGTGAGTCGAATGAAGCATAACCTTCCTTAGCTGAAGCAAATACAACTGGGAATTCAATCTGGTCGTCATCTGCACCGAGTTCAATGAAGAGGTCTATAACCTCATCTACAACCTCTGCAGGACGTGCGCCTGGACGGTCAATCTTATTTATTACAACGACAACCTTCTTCTTAAGGCCAAGGGCCTTTTTAAGAACGAATCTTGTCTGAGGCATACAGCCTTCAAAGGCGTCAACAAGGAGAAGAACACCATCTACCATGAGGAGAATACGTTCTACCTCACCACCGAAGTCGGCATGGCCTGGTGTGTCAATGATATTAATTTTTGTGTCGCCATAGTGGATGGCAGTGTTCTTTGAAAGAATTGTAATTCCACGTTCACGCTCAAGGTCGTTTGAGTCCATTACTCTGTCAGCAACTTGTTCGTTTGTACGGAAAGTACCGCTCTGCTTGAGCATTTCGTCTACGAGTGTTGTTTTACCGTGGTCAACGTGAGCAATGATTGCAACGTTGCGGATGTCTTCTCTAAGTTTCAAAATTACACCTTCATTACATTATTATATATAAAATTTCCTAAATACAAGGCAACATATTAACATAACTTATTTTACTTTTCAATATGCAATATTGACATTCTTTTCTAAAATGATACAATGTTTTCCGTCAAGTGAATATGGTTTTCGGGGGCGCTGAATGTTCTTCGGCTGAGATTATACCAAAAGTTATATGTCCCTGTGGTACTTAGTACCCGAACCTGATCAGGATAATGCCTGCGTAGGAAAGGAAGAAAATTATGAAAAACAACACTACTTATCGTTTAGTAGTATCTGCAATTTTAATTGCACTTGCTACAATTCTTAATGAGGTTGCAACATTTGAGTCACCATTTTTACAGGGTGGCGGCGTTACAATCTTCAGCCAGGTTCCAATCATTGCTCTTGCATACATTTTTGGAACACCATGGGGCCTTACAACTGGCTTCGTATTCTCATGCATTCAAGTTCTTTTCGGACTTGGAAACTTTGCATATGTTAAGGGCATTGGCTCTTATTTAATCCTTGTTCTTTTTGATTACATTCTCCCATACACTCTTCTTGGTCTTGGTGGAATCTTTAAGAACAAAATTAAGAATCAGTATGCAGCTCTTACAGCTGGTACAGTAATGGTTTGTGTAATCAGATTCCTCTGTCATTTCATAAGCGGCGCAACAATTTGGGCAGACTGGACAGACGGTGCAGCAATGGGTCCAATCCTTGCATATTCAGCATCTTATAATGCTGGTTACATGATTCCAGAAACAATTATTACAGTTATTGGTATTCTTGCCCTTCTCAAGTTCTTCTTCCCAAGACTTGATGAAAACGGAATGCTTAAGACAGGAAAAAGCAACTAATATTTAGTTCTCACTTGACGACAAAAGGTAATATCCAAGATGGGCAATTCACATTTATTTTGTGAGTTGCCCTTTTTTCATTTATTTTTAAGGTTTGTTATTATATAATATAAGGCAGTTAGTATTTAAGGAGGGTTTTTATGGCTGAAAACGAAAAGCTCGAAGAATTTGAAGAAGAAATCCCAGAGCCAGACGAAGAAACCATACCACTTGATCCAGAAACAGGAATTGACCCAGAGGAACTTCACGCAGAACTTGAGGGCCTTAAGGATTTGTTCCAAGGCGAAATAGATAAAATGATGGATGAGAATCCAGACGCAGACTGGAAGGACTTTGTTAAGGCTGCTGCCGAGGAAAAGAAGCTCAGAAAAGCAGGACTTCTTGGACCAAAGTGTGAGTGCTGCGGTGAACGTCAGGCAAACGAAGACGGTGTATACTGCGACGAATGCCTTGAAAACATGAAGCACTACCCATTTGAGTGGTACAAATGGTTCATACCAGTTGTAATTATGGTACTTGTGTTCCTAGCATGTAGCTTCTTTGCTATTTCCTTCCCTGTATACAAGGGAACTGCCGATGCAGAACAGCTTGTCCGTCAGGGCAAACTTATGTCTGCTCTTAATGCATATGACAATATAAACGCAGAAATAAAGGTTACAGATGAGAACTATGGTTCTAAGTACCTTGAAAGACAGGCAGACCTTTACTACAAAATAGGTGTAGACTCATACGAAGAATTAACCGACTTCATTAGCACATATTATGCTGGAAGTGCAATTAACAAGAGTAGCAGCAAGCATATAAGAGAGCTTAAAGAAGAAATTGGAAACTTCTCAAGAATTTATGATATATATGATTCAAGCATGCAGTCTGCAAAGACATATGACAAATTTGTTGAATCATATGATGCCGGTGTTAAGACAGCAATGCTTACTGAAAACCCAATGGCCTATTATTATAAATACCTAGCTTCAGTTGTTTATGAGCAAGATGCAGAGGTTCAGCTTGAATGTGTAAAGAAAATTCAGGAGCTTGGACCAAATCTTAAGACCTTGTATTTACCTCTTTTGGCAGAGGTTTCACTTAACCAAGGTAAGTATGATGAAGTACTTACTTATACATCGCAGCTTGCTGAGGTAAATTCCGAAAGTACTTATGTATATCTTTACAAGTCAGTTGCATACAGAATGAAAGGTAACCTTGCATTGGCAATAGGTGAGTGTAACAAGGGATTAAAGCTTGCAAAAGAAGATCCAATGATTAACTACCAGATTAGCGTTATAGATTTAGTTGAAGGAAAGACAGAAACAGCTAAGAACTATGCTGAGGTTGCATATAATAACGCTACAACTCTTACAACATATCTTCAGGCTACAAGTATGTATGCTCTTTGCTCCGCATTGACAGGAGACAAGGAAACATATAATTCACTTTGTGAAGAACTTGAGGAATCTGGATATGATCTTTCTCCTGATGTAAATAAAATCATAAATGGAAAATTAACCGTGGAGAAGGTATTCACAGAGGGAAGGGGTGACTTCTCATGGAAATGATTTATTTTTTAGTTAAGATAATTACAATTCCTGGAACACTCTTTAAAGCATTCCTTGAGCATTTGTCATGTAGAATGTTTGATATTCCAGTTGAGTTTTCAAGGTACATTCAGAAGAATGAACTCTGTGGTCATATTGAACACGTCCTTGCAAAGCAAAAAGGAAGCTTTGGTATTTGCTTTATGCCACATATAATTGCTTTGCTCAGTGGTTTAATTATGATTATTCCAGCATCTATGAATCTTTTTTACCTTGGAAAGGTAAATATTCTTTCTGTTGTATTCATTTATTTTGGAATATCTATTCTTACAAATTGCTTCCCTCTTTTAGAGGATGCGGTAAATATGTGGGGCTATCTTTACGGCAAGGAATCAAAGGCAAAAATGATTTCTAAAATATTTATGTTTATTCCTGCTGCTGTAATGTACGGTGGTGCATATATTGAAAGGTTTGGAATTACACTTATTACCTCTATTGCTTTTTCCTATGCATTCCCATATGTTTTAGCTCTTGTAATATAAAAAAGAAAAGCGTA
Organism: Ruminococcaceae bacterium UBA1772; assembly: GCA_002314645.1. Classification (GTDB taxonomy): domain Bacteria; phylum Bacillota; class Clostridia; order Oscillospirales; family Acutalibacteraceae; genus UBA1227. The sequence continues at coordinate 2,719 of DCGS01000034.1, read as the reverse complement.
CGACGGCTTGTCGTACGCTTTATTTTATAGTGTGTTTATGTCAAGTGTGCTAAGGTCTTCAACAAAGATTTTGGAAATTTTTTTAATATCCTCTTCTCTGTGTTTTGACCATTTGTCAGATACAGCTACAAACTTGTACCCAGCCTTGTGAAGGGTTGAAATTGGAAGATATGTATCTTCAAAAACGTATGTTTCTTCTTTTTTTGTTCCTAGTGCTTCCAAAGCCCTGTCATAAATATCTGGAGTGGATTTGTCTACGTGGAGTTCTCCACAGGTGAATATGCACTCAAAATACTTAAGAAGATCAAGACGTTCTAAAACTGCCTCAGTAATATATCTGTCTGTTGCGGTGGCAACACACATTTTGATGTTATTTTCCTTGAGTGTTTCAAGGAATTCTCTAACACCTGGCTTTGCCACTATTTTATGGAAATATTCGTCTTCCACCATTCTGTTTATTTCAGCAACAATTTCAGGTGGAGCAAGATTAAAATCAAATTCCTTTTTTAAGTACTCCGACATTTCTTCAAGGAGCATTCCACCGACAAGACCTTTTTGTTCATCGGAAAGAACTATTCCTTTTGTCTTTATATATCTTTCACCAATTTTAACCCACGCATGCATTGAGTCAAGAAGGGTTCCATCCATGTCGAAGATTGCGCCTTTAATCGACATAGTCTTCCTCCTCGTCTTCATCTGCAATTATGTAAGGGAGTTCAGCAATTGCCTCAAACTTTCTTGCGTGTGTCCAAAGGGAAGGGGTAATAAGAACAGTATAACCACAGCCATTAGGTACAAGCCATTCTGGCATTGGAAGTTCAGGAAGGGCAAACATTGACATAATACCCATAATTACACCACCGTGGGTAACAATTGAGGTTTCTGTAGTGCCAGTTTTGAGCATTCCTTCAATGATTTTTTCAATGGCATTTCCAACGCGCTTGCCAAACTCACCGTTTGATTCGCCAAAAGGAGGCGCGGCATCCACACCACCAGAAAGCCACTCAGAGAAGAGCTCGTCCTTTTTAAGTTCGTCAGCTGTCTTGCCTTCAAATTCACCAAAATTGTATTCAATTAACTCGTTGATTATTACTGGTTCCATGTCCGGATAAATAATTTCTGCAGTTTGTCTACATCTTGTAAGTGGGCTGCAGAATACAACAGGAACGTCTGGATATACATAATCCTCCTTCATTTGCTGAAGCTGTTCTGATGCCTTGCTCACAAACGGGAATATCCTTATGTCCTACATAAGTTCCATCAATGTTACCCTGTGTTAATCCGTGACGGATGAGGTGAATTCTGTAAGTTTTCATAGTTGCCTCCGAGTATAATTTAGAGTATAATTAGTGAAAAATGTGCAATATTTATTACAAATTGTATAATATGAGGTGGTTTTATGCCTGCAAAATTGCAAGAGGGCGTTTTCCAAACAAGGCTTGTTGAGCTTAGAAAAAACAAAAAAATTAGTCAGAAACAAGCTGCAAAGGACTTGGGTATTTCACAGGCGCTCCTTTCCCACTATGAGAATGGTGTCAGAGAGTGCGGTCTTTCCTTTGTTGTAAGAGCTGCAAATTACTATGGTGTAACTTGCGACTATTTGCTTGGAAATTCAAATAGTACAATTCAAGTTGAAAACCAGAGTCAAATTATGGATATACCAGAAGATGGTGAAATGACTCCAGATACTATTGTTCGTGCTGCCATTGTTGCAACTTCTCATATGGCAAGCGATCCAGAACTCATGAAGTTTATTATCCAGGCTTATGGTCTTGCAACATATTTCTCAATATATTGCGGAATTAAGCGTGGAATTATTCCAAGAGAGTGGATACCACCAGAGGATAGGAATTTTAATAGAATTACATTCCTTGCAAATACTATTTCACCTGCAATTGCAAGTATGGAGTCCCTTCCTGGAAAACCAAAAAAGGAAAAGGCTCCTTTAGCAGTTACAACAATAGATTCTTGGGTAAACGATTTCCTCAATATTACTATTGCTAATTTAATGTAATTTAATAAAAGAATTATAATTAAAAAGTGGGTTTCAGTCAATGGACTAAAACCCACTTTGTTTTTATGTTTATGAAAGGGCCTCTTTATACATTTGGATATAAAGTTCAGCTGATTTACCCCAGCTGTTGTCACACTTCATTGCACGAGTTACGACCTTTTTCCACTCTGCCTTATTATTGTAGTAAAGATCAACACTTCTCTGGATAGCCCAAAGCATATCATGTGCATTGTATGTTTTGAATGTGAATCCGTTTCCTTTTCCGTCGCCACAGTCAGTAATGGAGTCTTTAAGACCGCCTGTTTCACGAACAATTGGAAGAGCACCATATCTGAGAGCAATCATCTGTGAGAGGCCACATGGCTCACTCTTAGAAGGCATAAGGAAAATGTCTGATGCTGCATAAATTTGCCTTGCAAGAACTGGATTGAATCCAAGCTCAAGACGGAATTTATCAGGGTGTCTTGATGCCACTCCGCGGAAGTAGTCTTCGTAGTGTGAATCGCCCGCACCAAGAACAATGAAACGAACTTCAGTAGTGTTGAGGAGTTCGTCAATTATTGCTGTTACAAGGTCAAGGCCCTTATGAGATACAAGGCGTGAAATAAGTGAAATAACAGGAACATCTGGCTTGTGTTCAAAACCGTATTTCTCTTCAATTTCCTTCTTGCACTTAGCCTTGTTTGCCTTCTTGCTTGCTGAATA
>DCGS01000038.1:30746-33259 GCA_002314645.1 Ruminococcaceae bacterium UBA1772 | reverse complement strand
TATACAGGTTCACCAACTTGAAGAGCGGATGAATCGCCAAATTCAGCGGCAGTAAAACCTGTTTTTGCAACCTTTATTACAGCAACGTCTGTTCTAGTGTCATAGCCAACAACAGTAGCATTGTATTCAGTTTCATCCTCAAGTTGAACCTTAACTGAAACGCCCGCTGTGTTAACAATGTGTGCGCAGGTAATTATATAAGTGTTCTTGCCAGAGTCATCCACGCCCATTACAACGCCAGAGCCCTCGCCTGCTACGGTGTTACCTCTATAAAGTACAACAGCAATTACAGAAGGCTTAACCTTTTCTGCAATCTGTACTGATGTTAAGGTACCGTCAGCATTTTTCGATTCATATTTTTTTGAGTCGGAAATTTCCAGTGAAGCTCCACCATCTTCAGAAGAAGTGGTTGTCTTTTCTGGTATCTTTTCTGCGCCCTTGTCTTCTAAAAGAACAACGGCTGTTGCAATACCTGCAATAAGTAAAATGGCAACAATAAGTGCTACAAACACCCTAGAGCCAGAAGGCTTTTTGCCATTATTATCATTCAAATTCTCCTGAAAACCATTGTTTTGGAATTCATTGTTTTCCATTTGTTATCACTCCACTTGATTCGGATTTAATAGTCAATTTTTTGGAACCCAGAAACTGAATGTTGTAAGTTCATTTTCAACGCTATCTACGTGGATTTCTCCCCCGTGAAGTTCAACAATGTTTTTAGCAAGATTGAGCCCAAGACCCACGCCCATAACATGCTCACTTCTAGATTTATCCACCTTATAGAAACGTTCAAATACTCTCTTTAGGTTTTCTTTTGAAATACCTCGTCCAGTGTTTGAAATTAAAACTGTAACCCTATTTGGTTCGTCTTTCATTTCAACAATAATTTTTCCGCCTTCATTTGTAAACTTAACGGCATTATCAAAGAGATTGTATGCTACTTGGAAGAGCATTTTTTCATCTGCCTTTATTTTTACTGAAGGTAAATCTTCGAAGCCTTGAATTTCAATTTTTGAAGTTTCAATGGCATTTTCAAAGCTTAAGAGTGCATTGAAAAGAAGATTATTCATATCAGTATCTGAGTGCTTGAGTTCAGCCTCACCCGCTTCAATCTTGGAGAGTGTCAACATTGTCACTACAAGAGTTGAAAGTCGTTTCACTTCATTACTTACTATTTTCAAATAGAATTTGCTTTCTTCCTCTGGAATGGTTCCATCAAGAATACCATCAATAAAGCCACCAATAGATGTCATTGGCGTTTTCAGTTCGTGTGACACATTCGCCACGAAGCTTTTTCTTGAGTCGTCAAGAACCGCCAACGACTGCGCCATTTCATTGAGCGCATTTCCAAGGTCTGTAATTTCATTATTACCCTTTGTTTTAATACGCTGTGAAAAGTCACCCTTTGCGTATTGGTACGTTATTCTTGACATGTCCTGCAACGGTTTAGTCAACCCGTAGCTGAAGATATATGCCATGATTAGCGCTACAACAATAGAAATAACTGATGCACCAAAGAACATGTTAATCATTCCTGAAATATAAGGGCCAAGTCCACTAGAGACTGGAGTAACGGCATAAATATAGCCAATACAAGAGCCTTTATAGTTAATACATGTTCCAACGACAATACTCAAATCATCATAAAGGCCTTCCAATTTATCCATGGTGTAGTAGCTGTCGTCCTCTTCAGATTCAGTTGAAAGAAGAATACGCTGTGGCATTGTAAAGCCTTCGTGAGTATGACACTCACCTTGGTTTACAACCTCCATATTGGAGTTAAGAAGGTCCTTACAAAGGATTATATCCCCATTGAGATTTGTCATGAATACGTCCGCATCTATTGCGTTTGAAACCATTGTCAAACTATTGCAAAGTACAAGATTTGCTTCCGCATTGTCATTTTCCGCCTTGCCAGATTTAAACAAATCCTCGGCAGTTTCAGATACATTCAAAACATTTCTTGTAAGTGTGTCTACACTTGTTCCAGTCCAATAGTTTGCAAGAAAGATGAGAAAAACTATTGCAATGGCAACAATTGTAACAACAATTATTGCCATTGTAATTGCAAAATATTTGAAAAATAGCGTGTTGCGCATTGGAACGCGCTTTTTTTCTTTTGACATTTTATTCACCTAAACTATTTATTAGTCCTTAGTTTCAAATTTATAACCTACGCCCCATACTGTCTTGAGTTCCCACTTTGGAGAAATGTTCTCAAGCTTCTCACGAAGACGCTTTACGTGAACGTCTACAGTACGGGAGTCACCGTAGTAGTCAAATCCCCAAACTTCATCAAGAAGCTGGTCACGTGTGAATACACGGTTAGGGTTGCTTGCAAGATGATAAATAAGTTCGAGTTCTTTAGGAGGTGTGCTAATTGTATTTCCCTTAACCTTCATTTCATAATTTGTAAGGTTAATTGAAAGGTCTTCATAGTCTACCTGCTTTACCTCTTCTTCTGGAGCTGTTGCAGTTCTACGAAGAACAGCTTTAATTCTTGCCATAATTTC
>DCGS01000038.1:8982-30623 GCA_002314645.1 Ruminococcaceae bacterium UBA1772 | reverse complement strand
TCTTTCTAATTTCTCTGCAAACCTGCCATCCATCAAGCTTTGGAAGCATGATATCAAGAAGTACTATGTCTGGATTAAATTCGTTAAATGTACGAACTGCTGCCTCTCCGTCATTTGCAATAGATACTATATATCCATCTTTTTCCATGTAGAGTCTAAGCAATTCGCAGATGTTTGTGTCGTCATCTACAACAAGGATTTTTCCTGTGCTCATCTTTTTTACCCCCGATAAACTTTATGTGAATAATAAATTATTTTTCTTAAATGAATCTTAACTAAATTACCTGTCCCACTTGTCACAAAGAGCAATAATCTGGTCTGCAAATTTAGCAAGATCCTTGTTTGCGCCGCCTTCGTTGTGGTTAATAACAGCCTGTAGTCTCTGTCCAGCAATAATAAGTCTTCCATAAGGACTGTTTGGACGAATGTTTGCTGTGTTACTCATAGTGTCCTTCTTAACCTTTGTTCTATTTCCTTCAGAAATAATAGTGTCTGAAAGAAGGTCAACTTTTGCATATGGATATGGCGCATAAGTTTCAAGTCCATACTCGCTTTTAAGTTTTGCAGCAAAGCTGTCAGCTACTGAATCCTCACCATGACAGATAAATACTCTTTGAGGTTTCTCTTCAAATTCATTTACCCACTTAATGAGTCCGTTTATGTCTGCGTGTCCCGAAACACCAGGAAGAACGGTTACTTCTGCTGAAATATCTATTTCTTCGCCAAAGAGTTTTACACTCTTTGCGCCGTCGACAATTGCTCTACCAAGAGTACCAATTGCCTGGTAACCAACGAAGAGAATTGTGCACTCCGGTCTCCAAAGGTTGTGCTTTAAGTGATGCTTAATTCTACCTGCTTCACACATACCACTGGCAGAAATAATAACCTTTGGTTCCATATCATAGTTAATTGCCTTTGACTCTTCACTGTTTACTGCAAGGAAAAGGTTTGAGAATCTAATAGGGTTAATTCCCTTTGAGACAAGTTCTTTTGCCTCTTCATCATAGTAGTCTCTAAAGCCATCAGAGTAAATGCTTGTAGCCTCTATTGCAAGTGGGCTATCCACGTAAACCTTGAAGTCACCATGACCAGTTACAAGGCCTTCTTCTTTAATTTGACGTATGAAATAGAGCATTTCCTGTGTTCTACCAACTGCAAAGGATGGAATTACAAGATTGCCTCCGCGGTCAAGCGTCTTTTGAATGAGCGATGCAAGCGATGGTACATAATCTGGTCTATCCGGATGCGCCCTGTCACCGTAAGTAGACTCCATAATTACATAGTCTGCATCGTGTATGTACTCAGGATCCTTAATGATTGGCTGATCCAAATTTCCTATGTCTCCCGAGAAAACAATTTTCTTTGTTACACCATTCTCTGTAATAAAGAGTTCAATGCTTGCTGAACCAAGAAGGTGACCTGCGTCCACAAATCTTGCTTGAATGCCGTCACAAATGGATACCATTTCACCATACTTATATGACTCAAAGCACTTAAGGATGGCTTCCGCATCATCTATTGTGTAAAGAGGGAGGAATTCCTCTTTACCGGCACGCATATTCTTTCTATTTTTCCACTCTGCTTCAAATTCTTGAATATGAGCACTGTCTCTAAGCATTATTGTACAAAGGTGGTGTGTAGCATCTGTTGTGTAGATGGTGCCACCAAAGCCCTGTGCGGCAAGAAGTGGAAGCTTACCAGAGTGGTCAATGTGAGCATGGGTTAAAAGTACGAAGTCGAGTTCTCCAGCAGTTACTGGAAGTTCTCCTGACTCGTAAATATCTACACCCTGCTCAAGACCGTAGTCTACAAGGAATTTCTTTCCACATGCTTCTAAAAAGTAGCAGCTACCTGTAACCTCATGAGCTGCACCGCAAAACGTCAAATTCATAAATTGCCTCCAAACCGGAATGATTTCCGAGCAATCACTATTTTATTACAAATACATAATAACATATTTTACCAAAATTATGAACAAAAAATATGAACAAAAAAATTATAGTCTACCGTGGGTGTTCCCAAAGTAGACTATAAATAATTTTTATAGAATTTTAATTAGGTCAAATACCTGTTCATCAGTAGTGGCCCAACTGGTTGCAAACCTTACTACTGTGTGGTTTTCGTCAAGTTTTTCCCAGAAACTAAAAGCAACTTTTTCCCCAAGTTCCTTCATCTTTTCATTCTCAAGAATGATAAAAATTTGATTAGTTCTATTCTCTATAAAGAAAGAATATCCCTTCTCTTCAAATGCATTTCTAAGAGTTTCTGCCTTTTCAATTGCATTTTTTGCAATTTCAAAATAAAGATTATCTGTAAAGAGTGCGTCGAACTGGACACCAGTGAGACGTCCCTTTGCAAGCAGTGCACCATGCTGTTTTACCATTGTGGTAAAATGCGCAGGCTTGTTGCCACGTGTAAACACAACAGCTTCACCACAGAGAGAGCCAACTTTTGTGCCTCCTATGTAGAATACATCGCACAGAGAAGCTATATCTTTTAGAGTTAAGTCTGAATCTGGACTTTGAAGACCGTATCCAAGTCTTGCACCATCCATATATAAAGTAAGGCCGTTTTCTCTACAAACCTTTGAGAGGCCCTCAAGTTCAGCCTTAGAATAAAGAGTTCCATATTCTGTAGGATGCGAAATATACACGAGGCCTGGGAATGTCATATGCTCGTGGTTTTCATCTGCAAAAAAGTTCTTTGTCCACTTGTCTACGACCTCCGCAGAAAGCTTGCCATTTTCACCCTCAAGTTCAATTACCTTGTGGCCTGTGAATTCAATGGCACCTGCTTCGTGAAGACTGACGTGTCCTGTAGTTGCAGCTATGACGCCTTCGTATGGCTTAAGGCACGTATCTATTATAATTTGATTCGTTTGAGTACCACCTGTAAGGAAGACAACTTCGGCGTCCTTACACTCACATGCACTCTTTATTTTTTCCTTTGCGGACTTTGAATATTTGTCATCACCATATGCGTCAAGTGGTTCCATATTAGTGTTGACTATATGCTCTAAAACCTTTGGGTGCGCACCCTCTGAATAATCGTTTGTAAAATATAACATTGCAATTCCTCTTTTCAAAAAAAATATACATTGTTACCGCAACAAATTCAACAGTATTATATAAAATATAAAATATTTGTCTTTTCTTTAGCATTCGTGTACTATATTAGCGAACAAAATATTAAACGGAGGATAATATGATGAAAAATATTATTTCATTACTTTTATGCGCCCTTATGATTTTCACACTTTGTGCTTGTAGCAAGGATGATGAAGAAACAACACTTTCAACAAAGGCTCCTACTACAAACGAAAACGTATCAGATTTAGACGTGTTTGACAACACAGATGTCTTCTCAGAGGAACAAGGCTCAACCGACTCTTCTGTTCCAAGTGTTGCTGAAACACAGTCTGCCACAACTGCTGTAGCTGTTACAAACTCATCTAAAAAGACAGCAGCAGGTGTAAAAATTTCTTGGTCTCCTATAAGTGGAGCAACCTCATACAATATTTACAGATCAGAAACTAAAGATGGCAAAAAGACATTGATAGCAACAACAAAAGACACTTCATACACAGACAAGACTGCTGGAGACAAAACTTTCTACTACTCAATCCAGGCAGTAAAGCCAGTCCCAACAACTGTTAAGCCAGCAACTAGTGGCTCTGTAAACACCCCTACAAATGCACCAACAGTAGCGCCTACTGCTAGTCCTACAGTAGTTCCTACAAACCAACCTACTGTTGCTCCAACAACTAGACCAACCACTAAGCCTACTACTGGTTCTTCTTCAACAACTCTTCCTGTATCTGGAACAGTTTATGAGAAGACACGTGCGCAGTTTAGAAATCAAATTGTTTCAAATCCAGCAATTGGTGCTCAGGCACTAGTTAAGAACTTATTAAGTACAGCTGGAATGAGTGCATCTTCATTCCCTGTAGGTGTAGTACCAAACAACACAGATGGATTAAGTTACTACATTGAGCCATGTGGCTCCTCAAAGGCTATAAAAATTGCCGATTGCAAGAGTGCTTACTATGCATATCCAAAAAATTCATCAAGTGCAAGCGCTCCTGCTACTAGACTTTATGTTTTCCAAGCAACTGATGCAAGCAAAGCTGCTTCAATTGCTGCAGAAATTGAAAAGACTGCATCTACAAGCTTCCAAATGTGTGGTGGCGCATCTGCATCTGGCAAAATCGTTGACCACTACAATGAATACGTACTCCTTTTCTTAAAATAATTTAAGGACGAATCATTATGGTTTTTTCAAGTATTCCATTTTTATACTATTTTCTTCCTATTACGTTAATAGTATATTTTGTTATGCCGAAAAAATTTAAGAATTTAGTATTACTCATCTCAAGTATAGTTTTCTATGCTTGGGGTGAGCCTCGCTATGCCCTCATAATGATATGTTCCATTATTTTAGGATACGTTTTTGGACTTCTTTTAGAAAAGTTTCAAAATCAAAAAATATCAAAATTACTTCTTGGTATATCCATCATTTTAAATGTCGGTATTCTTTGTTATTTCAAATATGCAAATTTCTTTATTATTAATTTTGCAAAAGTAACAGGTATTCCTATAGAACTACTAAGCATATCTCTTCCGCTCGGAATAAGCTTCTATACATTCCAAATTTTAAGCTACACCGTAGATGTTTATAGGGGAGCTGTCAAGGCACAAAAGAACCCAATAAACCTTGGTGCCTATATAGCAATGTTTCCTCAACTAATAGCTGGTCCAATTGTAAGATATTCAGATATTGAATCGCAGCTTACAGACCGTTCATCCTCTATTGAGAAAATATCAGAGGGAATAAAAAGATTCATAATAGGTCTTTCAAAAAAGGTTCTCATAGCAAACAACATAGGTCTTTTTGTTGAAGCCTTTAAAGATTCAAACGACAAGTCAACATTCTACTTTTGGATATACGCAATTGCATTCGTTCTTCAAATTTATTTTGACTTCTCAGGTTATTCGGATATGGCCATAGGTCTTGGAAAAATTCTAGGCTTTGACTTTATGGAAAACTTTAACTATCCATACACTTCAAAGAGTGCCACAGAATTTTGGAGAAGATGGCATATTAGTCTTGGAACTTGGTTCCGTGACTATGTATATATTCCACTTGGAGGAAATAGAGTATCCATACCACGTCACATTCTAAACATTTTAATAGTTTGGATGCTCACAGGATTTTGGCACGGGGCCGAGTGGAACTTTATTATTTTCGGTCTTCTTTTTGCAGCCGTTCTTATTCTTGAAAAATATGTCATACTCAAATATCTTGAAAAAGGAAAAGTATGGCCTCACATATATCTTTTATTAGTAATTCTCTTTGCATTCTCAATATTCAATGCAAATGGTATTACAGACTGCGTTACAAACATAACAGGACTCTTTGGTTATGCAAACGGAACAATTCTTCCGTTCTTCTCAGCCGAAGCAATTTACTACACAAAATCTTACTTGCTTCTTTTTGTTATTGCTGCCATTGGTTCAACACCGCTTCCAAAAAAGCTTTACTCAAAAGTTCCAGAAAAAATACTAACAGTATTTGAACCAATTGCGCTTTGTGCATTACTAATTATTTGCACAGCATTCATTGTGGATGGTTCCTTTAACCCATTCCTATATTTTAGATTCTAAAAGGCGGTGAGCCCATGAATTCAAATAAAACAAAGGCAATTCTTACTATCGTCCTTTCAGCAGTAGTTCTTCTTGGGCTCTCAATTTGGGCCTTCATTAAAACCCCAGACGAATACTCAGAGAGTGAAAAAAGGCTTCTTGCTCAAAGGCCAACCTTCTCCAAAGAAAACATAATTGAAGGACTTTTTGCAGAGGACTTTGAAAAGTACTCCATTGAACAATTCCCACTGCGTGAATCGTTTAGGGGTATTAAGTACCTTGTGTCTCATAACATTCTCAACCAAAAAGACTACAACAAAATTTATATAGCAGACGGGCACATTTCAAAAATTGACTACCCATTAAACCTGGACTCTATTTCCTATGCAACAGGCATATTCAAAAAAGTTTACGATCAGAACATAAGTGGAACAAACGCTAAAACATATTTCTGCATTGTACCAGACAAGAATATGTATCTTGCAGAGAAAAACGGATATCTTGCTTATGACTACAACAAACTATATTCAGTTGCTAAAGAACAAACAAGCTTTGCAACCTTTATAGACATTAGAAATAATCTTAAACTAGAAGACTACTACTTCACAGATACCCATTGGAGACAAGAAAATATTATTCCTATTGCGGAAATAATTGCAAGCTCTATGGGTGCCACTTTAGAAAGTAGTAATTTACTAACGACAAATACAAGCGAAAAAGAATTTGCTGGCGTATATGCAAATCAGCTCCCAGGAAAATTCAAAACTGACAAAATGAATTTCCTAACAAGTCCAGTTATAGAAAACTGTAATGTAACCATTTTCGACTACGATGATGAAGGAGACATAGTTGAAGTTGGAAAAGGAATGTATTCATTTGAAAGCCAAAGTATAAACGACCAATATAAAGGCTTCTTAAATGGCCCTGTTCCATTCATTACAATAGAAAATGAAGCTGCAAGCACTGAAAAAGAACTCATAATTTTTAGAGATTCATTCGGTTCAAGTCTAAGTCCACTGCTTGCTAGTGGATATTCAAAAATTACAATAGTTGATCTGCGTTACTTACCATCTGACTATGTTTCAGATTATCTACTTATAGAAAATCAAGATATTCTATTCATTTGTTCAACTATTCTTTTAAATTCAAGTTTAGAACTAAAATAAAAAATGCCGCTATAAAGCGGCATTTTTTATTTTAAATTTTCATCATATACAGCACGCTCGCCACCAACAAATTTTGGACGGCTTCTTGCAGCTGAGACACTTGCTTCACCTATTCTGTTATTCTGAAGTCTTACTGGAACTGCTACCTTCTTTATGTGCATTCCAATAAGTGTTCCACCTATGTCAATACCAGCGTCTGCTTTTATTTCCTCAACGGCTACAGGATCTTTAAAAGTCTTGTATGCTGTTGTTGCAAATGAGCCACCAGCCTTTGGCTGTGGAACTACATTTACTATTTCAGAAAAAGGAACAGCCTCACGTTCAATAATTATTGAACGGTTAAGATGCTCACAGCACTGAGCTGCTAAATATATTCCTTTTTCCTGACAAGCCTCATATACACCTGCAAAAATTGACTGTGCAACCTCAAGGTTTGAGTTTGTTCCTATTTTACTTCCACATGCTTCAGATGAAGAACAACCTACAACAAGTATTTGGCCCTTTTTCAAGCCTGCAACTTCAATTATTTCTGTTGCAGAAGCCAAAGCTTGTTCTTTTATTTCCTCATACATGCTAACACCCTCTATTAATTAATCCTTACAAGCATTTTATTACGCGCACCAGATTTGTCAAGTGCAGCAATTGCGGCAAAGCCTAAGACAAGGCATGTTCCACCCTGAATGGCGTTACTTCCAATTGAGGCGGCTGCTGCAAGGCCATAGCCTAAAAGAGTTGATTCAAATGCAAAATATCCTAAAACCATTACCACCTCTGCAACTATGCCACTGACAATATACGCCAAAGGTTTTAGCTTTTCTTTTTTACTTATTGCATTGAATATAAGAAATGCCACAAAGGCCATTAAAAACTTAATTACAAATGTACCAGGAACGTACTGTGCATATCCAGCAAGTAAATCTGCAAGGCCAGATCCAATTCCTGCAGCAAGAGCTCCATATACTCCGCCAATCATCCACGCGCAAAGAAGAACAACAGTGTCACCAATATTAACATAGCCTGCTGTACCGACCGTTGGCACACGAATAATCATTGTTGCTACGCAAGTAAGGGCTGCAAACATGGCTGATACCACAACCTTTATAAGCCTCTTATTTGTTATTTCTTTCATATTACATGCCTCCTAGCAATTATGATAGAGATATAATACCACCCATTTCCTACCTTGTAAATAGGTTATTTCGAATATTTCATCTTTTGTTTCTTTACAGTAAGATAAAAATAACCCGAAAGCATATGCTTTCGGGTTATTTTGTTGGCGCGCCCGGAGGGACTCGAACCCCCGACCTACTGGTTCGTAGCCAGTCACTCTATCCAGCTGAGCTACGAGCGCACAAATTTGCAACGGGAATATATTAACACACCCCGTTGCAAAATGCAATATGTTTTTTATTTTGAAATCTCAAGGAGTTTTTCCTTGATAATTCTAAGGTCTTCCTGCGCATAAGGCTTTTGATGGATATTTCTTAAAATGGCTGCTGGATGGTAGGTCGCGGTATAGAGTCTACCGTCCCTTTCAATGAATGTGCCATGCTGAGATGTAACCTTAAAATCCTTTGAAATAAGCTTTTGTGCAGCAATTCTTCCTACACAAACAACTATTTTAGGATTTATCATTTCAATCTGCCTTTCAAGGAAGTGAAGACATGCCGCCTGTTCAGAAGGCTTTGGGTCTCTATTTTTTGGAGGACGACATTTAAGCATGTTTGCAATATAAATGTTGTCATTTCTAGAGAAACCAACCTCCGCTAAAAGTTCATCAAGAAGCTTTCCCGAACGACCAACAAATGGTTGTCCCTGCAAGTCCTCGTTTTCACCTGGAGCCTCACCTATGAAAAGAATGTCTGCGTTTTCATTTCCTATACCGAAAACAATATTTGTTCGAACTGTGTGGAGTTCACACGCAGTGCATTCTTCACATTCTCTTTTGAGTTTTTCCATTATGCTCTTTCCTTAATTTCAGTTGTAACCTTCTCAATGAACTCATCAAGTGTCATTGTCTCTGTTTCACCAGTGTTGCGGTTTCTTGCAGAAACTGTGCCACCTTCAGATTCCTGTGGTCCAAGAATGAGCATGTAAGGAACACGGTCAACCTGCTGTGCCTCACGGATTTTATAACCAATCTTTTCACTTCTGTCGTCAAGTTCAACACGAAGTCCAAGATCATAGAGCTTGTTATACACCTCTGTTGCGTAGTCAAGTGTCTTGTCTGAAACAGGAAGAACCTTAACCTGAAGAGGTGCAAGCCAAATTGGGAACTTACCCTTTGTCTCCTCAATAATATAAGCCATAAATCTGTCAAGAGAACCAAGGATTGCTCTGTGGAGAACAACTGGTGTCTGGTCCTCACCGTTTGTATCTACGTACTTAAGATCAAACTTTGCAGGAAGGCAGAAGTCAAGCTGACATGTTGAAAGTGTGTATTCGCCACCAACTGCAGGCTGAACATTTACGTCAAGCTTTGGACCGTAGAATGCTGCTTCACCAATTTCCTCTGTGAAGTCAATCTTAAGGTCTGTAAGAACTTCACGAAGAGCACTTTCTGCCTTATCCCACATTTCATCATCCTGATGGTACTTAACCTTGTCTTCAGGGTCACGAAGTGAAAGAACACAACGGTAGTCTGTAATTTTGAAGTCCCTGTATACATCGAAGATAAGGTCTACAACGCGTGAAACCTCGTCTTTAATTTGGTCTGGTGTTACGAAAAGGTGTGCGTCATTCTGGCAGAAGTGACGTCCACGCTCAATACCCTTAAGTGTACCGCTGCTTTCAAAACGGAAGTCGTGAGCAATTTCACCAATACGGATTGGAAGTTCACGGTAGCTGTGTGGTCTGTTTGCGTAAATCATCATATGATGAGGGCAGTTCATTGGACGAAGAACGAAGTTTTCGCCTTCAACTTCCATTGCAGGGAACATATTCTCTTTGTAATGATCCCAGTGACCTGAAGTCTTGTAAAGGTCAATTGTACCTACGCAAGGTGTCATTACGTGGTCATAACCAAGACGACGTTCTTTTTCCTTAATGTAGTTTTCAAGTTCCTGCCATACTGTATAACCACGTGGAAGGAACATAGGGAGACCCTTACCAATGAGGTCGTCTGTCATGAAGAGCTTCATTTCCTTACCAATTTTTCTATGGTCACGAGCACGAGCCTCTTCCATTTGTCTTTCATATTCCTGGAGTTCCTCATTAGAGAAGAATGCTACACCGTTAATACGTGTAAGCATCTTGTTGTTTGAGTCGTTCTTCCAGTATGCACCAGACTTCTGAGTAATTTTGAAAGCCTTGAGTGCCTTTGTGTAAGTAATATGTGGGCCTGTGCACATATCAATGTAGTCGCCCTGCTGGAAGAAGCTGATTTCAGCATCTTCTGGAAGGTCGTCAATGTGCTCCAGCTTGTATTTGGCATTTCTTTCTGCCATGAGCTTTTTAGCTTCATCTCTTGGAAGAATGAATGCGTTGAACTTTAAGTTCTCCTTTGCAATCTTCTTCATTTCAGCTTCAATTTTTAAAAGGTCTTCATCTGTAATTTTTACATCGCCGAAATCAACGTCGTAGTAATATCCTCTCTCTGTTGATGGGCCATATGCAAAGTCTGCGTTTGGCCAAAGACGCTGTATTGCCTGAGCCATAATGTGAGCTGCAGAGTGACGAAGAACGTCAAGTTCTTCCTCTTTAGGGCAATCAGTAACAAGTCCGTGACTGTCAATAATTTTCATAATTCTTCCCCTTTCAAAAAGAAAACACCCGTGGGGCTACTTGCTCCAAGGGTGCATTAATTACACGGTTCCACCTTGTGGTTTAACTCAATTATCTTTTAACGTAGATTACACGGCCAAGCTTATTTCACCGGCTGCTCCAGAGTGGTCTTCACAAAGTTTCAATAAAAGTACTCACAGCAAATGTACTTCTCTCTGATACTGAAGGCTTTGTTACTCTCTCCTTCAACGCATTTAAAAATGTATATATCTTTTAAACAATGAGAATTTTACAACTTGTAAAATGAATTGTCAACTACCGTTCCTTCCAATATATGACCGTTCGTTCCTTTTTTGTCCTTTTTTGGCCTCAAAAAACGATATATTTTATGAAAGGAAATTTTTGACAAAGGAAGTGAAACGTTGAAAACAATAATTATTAGTGGAAGGCTTACTGCCGACCCAGACTATAAAGAAGTTGGAGAAAAGTCTAATCATATTGCAAAGTTTACCGTTGCAAATAACGACTTAGATAAGGAAAACGCTGAATTCTATGACGTAGTTTGTTGGGAAAGACTTGCAGACTTTTCAAAAGAGCATTTGAGAAAGGGTAACAAAATAATTATTCTTGGGTCATTTAACAATGAAGTCTATAAGGACAAGGATGACAAGACAAGAATTCATTTTAGCATAGTTGCAAACAAAATAGAGTTTGCAGATTAATTTTGTTTTAAAGTGGTCACCCAAACCCACATTCATTTTGATTTACCCCAATTAAAATCGACTAAATTAAGAGCTTTAAACAAACGCCTTGCACACAACTTAACATGTTCACAAAACGCGGGTGACCACTTTATTAATGAAGGAGCAAACATGAATTACAAAAAGCTGGCAGCACGAGTAATATCCTGCTGCCTTATTTTATCAACATTTCTTGGTGTCACATCCCTTTGCATTTCTGCGCTTGAGGTAAAAAAGGGTGACACTGCATACATAAACTTCGACCACTACTGCGTTGAAGAAAAACCGTCCTATGTGGATGAACCCACAGGACTATATTACCTCTACAAAAAACTCAACGAGCATAACACATACCTCCGTATGATGTTTCTTTCAGATTCCAGTACTGGTACTCCCAAAACAGATGACAGTGGCAAGCCTATTTGGGCATACTGTATTGAGTTCGGCCAGGAAGTGAACACAAACCTTGTAAGAACAGCAAATACGCCCTCCGCGTCCGACTACTTCAGTTCACTTCCAGCCGAACAACAAAAAGGCATAACACTTGCCACCTTATATGGCTGTCCTAATGAAACATTAGGTGTTGCAACGGCTGACGCCTATGCTGCAACACAAGCCATAATTTGGGAGTACCAAACTGGAATCCGAACCTCCACAACCGAGGACAAAAGAAAGAGTGTAACCTATAAAGGTGTAACTCTTGAAGCCGACCGTTTCTATGCAATGATGAGAAACGTAAGCGGCACTGTAAAACAGGGTCTATCAGCTTATGATCTTCTCATTGAAAAAATCATAAATCACAGCAAAACGCCTGACTTTGGAACAACTAAAGCCACGCTAAGATTTGACGCAAGCACAAAGAAATACACTTGTACTTTGACAGACAAAAATGGTATGCTCCAAAGCTTCAAAGTCACACCAAAAGACAGTAAAATAACGGCAAAGCTTAACGGAAACAAACTGACACTGACATCCGCCTCTGAAATAAAAGACACAAGCGTTACTTTTGAAAGAAAAACCACAAACAACTCACCGCAGTCTATGCTTGTTCTTAAAGCAGGTTCGCCTGGACAGGTAACCGTTGTAGGTCATGACACCGTACCTGTAACAAGCACGCTAAGTGTCTCCGTAGAAAAGCTTGTAATACCAACATATTCACTCTCTGTCTACAAAAAAGGAGAAGTACTTACAAGCTTCACCACAGAGGAAAATGGTATAAACACACCAGTATATGAGGAACAGTATTTAGATGACTGTACTCTAAACCTCTATGCAGCTGAAGACATAACAACAATTGATGGCAAAACACACTTCAAAAAGGGGGAACTTGTAAAAACCATAACAACAACCAAAGACGGAGCAAGTGAAATATCAGGCCTATACAAAGGAGCCTACTATCTTCTTGAAGAAGAAGCTCCTAGTGGCTATATAAAAACTGAAGAAAAAATTCCAGTAAACATTGGAGAAACCAAAAATCTTGATGTAACCCTAACCAACGAAAGAATAAAGATGAATTTAAAATTCAACAAGCTTTTTGAGGATGAAAATGAAACAGACTTCAGTCAAGTTTCTTTCGGTGTATACACAAAAGGTGACATTTTAGACCTACCCGCAAACTCTTTAGTAGACGTAATCACACCAGACGAAAATGGCAACTGTAGGCTAAACCAAGAACTACCTTTAGGCTATGAATACTACATAAAAGAACTGTCCACAAAGAAAGGCTACATACTAGATGAAAACGAGTATACCTTTTCATTTGTCGACTTTGAAAATGATGTAGTTGTAGGCCTTGAAGAAACAGACAACATAGTTAACAGACTGGAACCAACAACGGCACCCCCAGTTGAACTCACGGAAGAAACTCCTTTGTCGCCTACCACTCCAGAAACAACCACCGAAACAACCACTACTACAACTACTACAGAAAAAGAAACACCAACCACACCAAACACAGGAGACAGAAACAATCTGTCTGTATATGTTGCTTTGGCAGTAGTTGGTATTTCAGGAATGTGTTTTATTAAGAAGAATAAAGCATAAGAAAAAGGATGCAGTTTTTACTGCATCCTTTTGTTTTGTTACATAAGCTCACAAATTGAATTAGCAAAAGCAATTGGATCATCAATTGGCATTCCTTCAATGAGGAGCGCCTGGTTGTAGAGAAGATCTGTGTATGTTTTTACTTTTTCCTTGTCTGTCTTGTAAAGTTCTGTAATTGTGTTGAAGATTTTATGGTCTGTGTTAATTTCAAGAACCTTTGTTGCCTTTACTCTGTTGTCTGCATCTGGCTGAAGTGCAAGAACCTTTTCCATTTCAAGGGAAATGCCGCCTTCAGTTGAAAGACATACAGGGTAGCTCTTAAGTCTTGTTGAAGCTTTAACACTTGCAACCTTGCCATCAAGAGCCTCTTTCATGAAGTCAAAGAGATCCTTATTGTCTTCATCCTTCTTCTTTTGCGCTTCCTTGTCTTCATCTGATGTAAGGTCAAGGTCGTCATCTGAAATTGAACGGAATTCCTTATCCTGGAACTGACGCATTACCTTCATTGTGAACTCGTCAACACCCTCAGTAAGGAAGAGAAGTTCATAGCCCTTGTCCATTACAAGTTCAGCCTGAGGAAGCTTCTTAATTTTATCTACTGAGTCACCACAAGCATAGTAGATATACTTCTGGTCTTCCTTCATTCTTGAAACATATTCTTCAAGAGTTGTGTACTTGTCTTCAAATGAAGACTCAAAGAGAATGAGGTCTGAAAGAAGTTCTACGTTCATGCCGAAGTCAGCGTATACGCCGTACTTAATCTGCATACCGAACTGCTTCCAGAATTCTTCGTACTTTTCTCTGTTGTTTCTCTGGAACTTCAGAAGCTCACTCTTAATCTTCTTTTCAAGGTGCTTTGCAATTACCCCTAGTTGTCTGTCCTGCTGAAGCATTTCACGAGAAATGTTAAGAGAAAGGTCAGATGAATCTACAAGACCCTTAACAAAGCTGAAGTAGTCAGGAAGAAGATCCTTGCAGCAGTCCATTATGAGGACACCTGAAGCATAGAGCTTAAGGCCTTTTTCATAGTCCTTGCTGTAGTAGTTAAATGGAGCCTTTGAAGGAACGAAGAGAAGTGCGTTGTATGTTGCAGCACCTTCAGTACTTGAATGAATTACGAGCGATGGATCCTGGAAGTCATAGAAGTTGTCCTTATAGAACTGGTTATATTCTTCAGTGCTAATTTCATTCTTATTCTTCTTCCAGATAGGAGACATTGTGTTAAGAACTTCGTCCTCTGTTACTTCTTCGAACTCGTCCTCTGTACCCTCTTTAAGCTTGCTTGTTGAAACTGTCATCTTAATTGGGTAACGGATGTAGTCTGAGTACTTTTTAATGAGTGTACGAATTCTGTATTCTTCAAGATAGTCTGTGTACTTTTCATCATCTGTATCATCCTTAAGGGTAATGATGATTGTAGTACCGTTTGTGTCTCTTGTTGCCTCTCTAATTGTGTAACCGTCTGCGCCTGTTGAAGTCCATGAATATGCCTCTTCTTCACCAAAAGCACGGCTTATTACTTCAACCTCTTTTGCAACCATGAATGCTGAGTAGAAGCCAACACCGAACTGACCAATTATGTCAATGTCCTCTGCATTTTTATCTTCACCAGTTTCATTTTTGAAAAGCTGCGAACCACTCTTACAAATTGTACCAAGGTTCTGTTCAAGTTCGTCCTTGGTCATACCAATACCGTTGTCTGAAATTGTGAGAGTATTCTTTTCCTTGTCAGTGCTGAGGAAAATTTGAAAGTCTTCCCTTGAAAGACCACTAATATTATCTGTGAGCGTTCTATAGTAGAGCTTGTCCATTGCGTCACTTGCATTTGAAATGAGCTCTCTCAAAAAGATTTCCTTGTTTGTGTAAATAGAATTGATCATGAGATCAAGAAGTCTTTTTGACTCTGCTTTAAACTGTTTCTTAGCCAATTAAAACACCTTCAAAAATTTATAGTAATGAGATTAGCACTCGCTGTGCCCGAGTGCTAATGCTCTTATACTATATACCTAATGTCCTAAAATTGCAAGGCTTTTCGGACAATTTCTTCCTCATCAAATTCCACTTTTTCGTTGCCTATTATCTGGTAGGTTTCATGCCCTTTTCCCGCTATTAATATGAAGTCATCATTCATAGCATTACGTATGGCTTCCGTTATTGCCCGCTCCCTATTTTCTATTGCTCTATATGGCTTTCCGCCCTCACAAATTGAAGGCAAAATATCCGTCATTATTCTAAGTGGATCTTCGGTTCTAGGATTGTCTGACGTTAAGTACACGAAGTCAGAATACTTACTGGCAATTTCACCCATTAGAGGCCTCTTACTTCTGTCTCTGTCACCACCGCAACCAAACACAGTTACTATTCTGCCTTGGTGGAATTCTGAAATGGAAGTTAGGATGTTCTCAAGTGCATCTGGTGTGTGAGCGTAGTCCAGCATTATAGTAAAGTCCTCGTCTGTTGGTATTATTTGAGCCCTTCCCCTAACAGGTTTTATTTCAGGTATTGCTGCTGTTATTTCATCATATGAAAAGCCAAGAAGATGCATCGCTGAGACGGCCGACATAAAGTTATATACCGAAAACTTTCCAATTAAAGGTATTTTTACATGTGACTTCGTCTGGAGAAAGTTCAAGTTGAATTCAGTTCCATATTCAGTCAGTTCAATGTGACTTGCTGTAACATCTGCGCAGTCACACGCCGTTGCAATGGTCATACAATCTATTGGTGCATCGTCCTTATAGAACTCGTGGAAAAATTCCTCACCAGCAATATCATCTATGTTAAAGACCATACTTTTTGACATGGTTAACAGCTTACGTTTTGCCGCCTTATACTCATCCATAGTTTTGTGGTAGTCCAGGTGGTCCTGAGTCAGGTTTGTAAAGATGCCTACATCGAACGTTATCCCCTTAACCCTATTCTGGTGCAGCGCATGGGAAGACACCTCCATGACGAAATACTCAACATTCTGCTCCTCCATACGTTTCATATGGTAGTCAAGCACTTCCTTTGGTGGCGTTGTAAGTGTAACATCGTGCGATTCATTCCCGTATCTCATCCCGAGCGTTCCACAAATGGCGGTATTCTTTCCAAGTCCCCTTAGCATGTCATAAATTAGAACTGTTGTAGAGGTCTTGCCGTTAGTTCCCGTAACACCAATTATTTTCATATATGTCACCTCAGTAAATATATGAAAAAAGGACTAAGACTTATGCAAGTCCTAGTCCTTTATGATTTTCGTTGTGTTTTTTGTATTTATTCCTCAACCTGATGAGCAACTACACTTTCACCACAATAAATTTTTCTAAGTGTAGGCTTTTCAATTTTTCCTGTTGGGTTTCTTGGAATATCTGCAAAGATTATCTTTCTTGGTCTCTTATATCTTGGAAGGCCAAGGCAGAATTCATTAACTTCATCCTCAGTTAAAGTATATCCATCTTTAACTTCAATTACAGCTGTTGCAATTTCTCCAAGACGAGCGTCTGGAGTACCAATTACAGCAACATCCTTTACTGCAATATTTGCTCTTATAAAGTTTTCAATTTGAACTGGGTAAAGGTTTTCACCGCCAGAAATAATTACATCCTTCTTGCGGTCAACAATGTGGATGAATCCGTCTTCGTCAACCATACCCATGTCTCCAGAGTAGAGCCAGCCGTCTTTAAGAGACTCTTTTGTTGCTTCCTCATCCTTGTAGTAGCACTTCATTACGCCAGCACCAAAGATGCAGATTTCTCCAACTTCGCCCTGCTTAACCTCGTTGTCATTTTCGTCTACGAGCTTTATCTGCCAGCCATATCCAGGAATACCAATGGCACCAACCTTGTGTACGTTTTCAACGCCCAAGTGAATGCAACCTGGTCCAATAGACTCCGAAAGGCCATAGTTTGTATCATACTGATGATGTGGGAATAAAGCGAGCCATCTCTTAATAAGAGCTGGTGGTACAGGCTGTGCTCCAATGTGCATAAGTCTCCACTGTGAAAGAGAATAGTTGTCTATATTTATTTCACCACGATCAATTGTGTCGAGTATATCTTGAGCCCAAGGCACGAGAAGCCAAACAATAGTACACTTCTCGTCAGATACGGCTCTAATAATCCACTCTGGCTTTGTGCCCTTAAGGAGCACAGCCTTACTGCAAGAAACAAGGCTTCCCATCCAGTGCATTTTAGCACCTGTATGGTAGAGTGGTGGAATGCAGAGGAATACATCGTCCTTTTGCTGTCCGTGATGCTTCTGCTCAACTATTGCAGCATGCTCAAGACTTCTGTGAGCATGAAGAATTGCTTTAGGGAATCCAGTTGTACCAGATGAGAAATAGATTGCACCGTCATCATCAAGTGTGAGTTCAACATTTGGTCTTTCACTAGAGCAGAACTTGATCATTCTATCAAAGCTGTCTGCAAAGGATGGACAGTCTTCACCAACATAGAAGAGGTTCTCAACCTGTGGTATTCTGTCTACTATTTCTTCAACTCGTCCTATGAACTCTGGTCCAAAAACAAGCATTGAAGAATCTGACTTTTCAAGGCAGTACTTAATTTCATCTGCTGCATATCTGTAGTTGAGAGGTACAGCAATTGCACCTGTCTTTAAAATACCAAAGTAAATTGGAAGCCACTCAATCGAGTTCATAAGAAGAATGGCAACCTTGTCTCCCTTCTCAATTCCGCGTGTGAAAAGAAGGTTGGCAAACTTATTAGCCTTTTCTTCAAAAGTCTTCCAAGTCATTTCTCTTCTGAACTGCTGGCCTGGTTCTGGCTCAATTAAAGAATAATCTCTCCAAGTAATACGGCTCTTTGGCTCAAAGCTTGGGTTTATTTCAACAAGTGCAACCTCATTTGGGCACTCGTCAGCATTTCTTTCTAAATATTTATGTAATAACATTTTTATCCCCCCGAAAGTTATACTAAATTTTAACACTTTAAAGCGTCAATGTAAATATGTGTTGACAATCATTTTTTATGGGAGTATCATAAATGCATCTTCAGGGCGGGGTGAAATTCCCCACCGGTGGTAAAGCCCACGAGCCGCAAGGCTGATTCGGTGAAACTCCGAAGCCGACAGTATAGTCTGGATGAAAGAAGATGCGGATTTTTTATATTTATACGCATTGCCCTGTAAGGAATACCCTTACAGGGCTTTATCATTTCCCCTGAGAAAAACTATTAAAGGAGTTTTACTCATGCAAAAATCAAGACAAATCTCAAACGTAAGAAAGATTACAACCATTGGTATTATGGGTGCCATTGCTTTTGTACTCATGTACATTGAATTCAGCATTCCTATTATGCCTGCATTCATTAAGGTTGACTTCTCTGAACTTCCAGCAATTTTAACATCTTTTGCACTTGGCCCTTGGTATGGAGCTTTGGTTTGCTTCATTAAGAACCTTCTCCACCTTCCTTTCACACAGACAGCAGGTGTAGGTGAACTTTCAAACTTCATCCTTGGCGTATTCTTCACAGTTCCTGCAGGTTACATCTACAAGATTAATCGCACAAAGAAGAACGCTCTCATAGGTGCAGTTGTTGGTGCTTTTGTAATGGCAATTCTTTCATTCCCATCAAACTATTTTATTGTTTATCCTTTCTATACAAACTTTATGCCAATGGAAGCAATCATTGGAGCTTACTCAGCAATTCTTCCAAGCATTAAAACACTTCCACAGGCACTTCTTATCTTCAACGTACCATTTACATTCTGCAAAGCAATGGCAAACGTTCTTATTACATTCTTAATTTATAAGAGAATTAGTCCAATCATCCTTGGCATTGCAAAGGAAAACAACAAAAAACCAGTTGAAGAAGCTAATCAGTAAAATAAAACAAAAAAAAATATGTAATTTTAGCAATATGACAGTTTTCGGACTGTCATATTGACTTTTATAGGCTTATAAATTAAAATAGTTTACAGTTTAACGCTTTTAAGTGCTAAAGCGCTAACAAAATTTTTTTGAAGGTGAAATTGTTATGAAAAATGCACGCAGAATTATTGCCCTCGTAATGGCATCAGTGCTCATGCTTTGCTTGTTCGCTGGTTGTTCAAAGGGTAACGAAACAAAGAAGTATAAAGTTGGTATTTGCCAGCTTGTTCAGCATGACGCATTAGACGCAGCTACTAAAGGCTTCCAGGATGCTCTTGTTGAAAAGCTCGGCGCTGAAAACGTTGAGTTTGATCTTCAGAACGCTGCTGGTGAAAGTGCTACATGCGCAACAATCGTAAATCAGTTCGTATCAGCTGGTGACGTTGACCTTATCATGGCTAACGCAACTCCTGCTCTTCAGGCTGCTATGACAGCTACAGCAACTATTCCAATCGTTGCTACATCAATTACAGACTTTGCTACAGCTCTTGACATTAAAGACTGGACAGGCAAGACAGGTATCAACGTAACAGGTACTGCCGACCTTGCTCCTCTTGCTGATCAGGCTGCTATGATCAAAGAACTTTGCCCAGATGCAAAGACAGTTGGTATTCTCTACTGTTCAGCTGAGCCAAACTCAAAGTATCAGGCAACAGTAATTGCTGCTGAACTCCAGAAGCTTGGCCTTACATCTAAGGACTTTACAGTAGCTGACACAAACGAAATTGCTTCTGTAACAACAAAGGCTTGTGACGAAGTAGATGTTCTCTACATCCCAACAGATAACACAATTGCTTCTGCTACAGCTGCTGTTAACAGCGTTACAGCTGACAAGAAGATTCCTGTTGTAGCTGGTGAAGAAGGAATTTGTAAGGGTTGCGGTATTGCTACTCTTTCAATCAGCTACTACTCAATCGGCCAGAAGGCTGGTGAAATGGCTGCTGACATCCTCCAGGGTAAAGCAGATCCTGCAACAATGGACATTGCTTATGCATCTGACCTTACAAAGCTCTATGTAGCTGACAGATGTAAGGATCTTGGAATTACAGTTCCAGATAGCTATGAAGCAATTGACATGACAGCAGAATAAGAGTAGAATTTCTACTTGTTAGACCAAACCAAAAGCGGTAGGACAACCTACCGCTTTTTCATTGGAGGAAGTAAATTATGATGGCTTTTTTAGCTGCCCTTCCAGGTGCAGTTGCCCAGGGTATTATCTGGGGTATTATGGCAATAGGCGTATACATTACATTCCGTGTACTTGACGTTGCCGACTTAACAGTTGACGGTACCCTTGGTACCGGAGGTGCCGTTCTTGTAATGTGCACAATGAGTGGTATTAATATTTGGATTGGTATGCTTGCAGCTTTTGCAGCTGGATGTATTGCTGGTTTTGTAACAGGTATTTTCCATACAAAATTTGGCATTCCAGCAATTCTTGCAGGTATTTTAACCCAGCTCTCACTCTACTCAATAAACCTTAGAATTCTTGGTGGTAAGGCAAACCAAACCTTAAGCGTTCTAAATTATGATCTCATTGTTTCACTCAGATTCATTGAAAAATCAATTTTAGTTGCAAGTATTTTTGCTCTTGTTGTAATTGGAGTTCTTTACTGGTTCTTTGGAACTGAACTTGGTGCTGGAATTAGAGCTACTGGTTGTAACCAGGCTATGGCTCGCGCTAATGGTATTAACACAAACAATAACGTAATTCTTGGCCTTACACTTTCAAACGGTATTGTAGCACTTGCTGGTGCGCTTCTTTCTCAGTACCAGGGCTTTGCAGATGTTAATATGGGCCGTGGCGCCATTGTTATTGGTCTTGCAGCTGTAATCATAGGTGAAGTACTCTTCGGCAAAATCTTCAAGAACTTTGCACTCAAACTTCTTGCTGCAATATTCGGTGGCATTATCTACTATTTTGTAATTACACTTGTTTTAAGACTCGGTCTTAACGCAAATGACCTTAAGCTCTTCTCAGCTATAGTCGTAGCTCTCTTCCTTGGCGCTCCATACTGGAGAAACATTATTGCAAGTAAAAGAGTTAAGACTCCTGAAATAGCAGAAGGGGGTGCAGAATAATGCTTGAAATTAAAGGTGTACACAAGACCTTCAATCCAGGTACAATCAATGAGAAAAAAGCATTAACTGGTGTAGATCTCGTATTAAACGAAGGTGACTTCGTAACAGTAATTGGTGGTAACGGTGCTGGAAAATCAACTCTTCTTAATATGATTGCAGGCGTTTATCCTGTAGACTCTGGTTCAATCGTAATTGATGGAGAAGACGTAACAAGACTTCCAGAACACAAGCGTGCCAAGTACTTAGGTAGAGTTTTCCAAGACCCTATGACTGGTACAGCAGCATCAATGGAAATTGAAGAAAACCTTGCCATTGCAATGCGTCGTGGTGGAAAGAGAACTCTCCGTCCTGGCATTACAAAGGCTGAAAAAGAAAA
>DCGS01000038.1:3639-8900 GCA_002314645.1 Ruminococcaceae bacterium UBA1772 | reverse complement strand
AAAGTTGGTCTCCTTTCAGGTGGTCAAAGACAGGCCTTAACACTTCTTATGGCTTCCCTTCAAAAGCCAAAGCTTTTACTCCTTGACGAGCACACTGCAGCTCTTGACCCAAAGACTGCAAAGAAAGTACTCGACATGACACAAAAAATTGTTGATAAGGACAACCTTACAACTCTTATGATTACTCATAATATGTCGGATGCTCTTAGAATAGGAAATCGACTTATTATGATGAATAACGGTAAAATCATCTTCGACGTCAGTGGTGAGGAAAAGAAAAATCTCACAACACAGGACCTTCTTGAGAAATTCAAGATTTCTGCAGGCGAGGAGCTTGACAACGACCGTATGCTTCTTTCATAACATAAAAATAAAAGGCATGTATTCATTTGAATACATGCCTTTTTATTTTTATTTCTTATTCACACTCGGAAATTGTCTTACGAGTTGCAAGAATTGAGTTAGGTGTAACTGAGAATTCATCAAGTCCCCACTCAACGAGTGTAGGAATGAGGTCTCTGTCAGCAGCTGCCTCGCCACACATTCCAACAGGAATGCCATGACGTCTTGCAGTTTCAATAGTAGTCTTAATAGCCTTTAAAACTGCAGGCTTGTGAACGCTGTACAAATTAGAAACGTTTGCATTTCCTCTGTCTGCAGCCATAACGTAGCCTGTAAGGTCATTAGTACCAATACTGAAGAATGCTGCGCACTCTGCAAGGTCATCTGCAATAAATACAGCAGCTGGTGTTTCAATCATTACGCCAACTTCAACGTTTTCCTTGAAAGGAACTCCCTCTTTTGCAAGTTCAAGTTCACATTCAGAAATGAGTTTCTTTACTGCCTCAACCTCGTCAACACATGTAACCATTGGAATCATAATCTTAATGTTACCAAAATTAGCTGCACGAATAATTGCACGAAGCTGTGTCTTGTAAAGATCTGTATTAGAGAGGCAATATCTGATAGCTCTAAAACCAAGGAATGGATTGTCTTCCTTTGGAATGCCAAGATAAGGAACATCCTTATCTCCACCAATGTCCAAAGTACGGATTATTACTTCCTTTTCTCCCATTGCTTTTGCAACAGTTGAATAAGCTTCAAATTGCTCCTCTTCTGAAGGAAGTGCTGGTCTGTCCATAAAGAGGAACTCTGTACGGAAAAGGCCTACACCCTCACCAGAATTTTGAATGACATTTTGAACGTCCTCAGGCTTTCCAATGTTACCATAAACAAGTCTCTTGTCACCTGATTTAGTAACAGTTTCCTTGCCGAAGAATTCAAGAAGTGAACTCTTTTCGTCAAGGTAAGCCTGACGATTTTTCTCGAGTTCAGAAACTGTGTCATTGTCAGGGTTTTGATATATATATCCCTTACCACCATCAATACCAAGAGTGTCGCCATCCTTGAGTATTTCAGTAGCGTCTGCAAGACTTAATACTGCAGGCATGTCTATTGCTCTTGCAAGAATTGCAGAGTGACTTGTTACTGAACCAACTTCAGCAATAATACCTACAACATTGTCTCTGTTTATTCTTGAAGTCATTGATGGAGTGAAATCCTTAGCAATGAGAATAGTTCCCTTTGGAACCTCCTCAATCTTTGTGCTTTCAACACCACTGATGATTTCAATAAGACTTATTCTAATGTCCTGAATATCTGAAGCTCTCTGCTTCATCATTTCATCTTCAACTGAAGAGAACATATCATAGAAGGTTTGGCAAACAGAATCAACTGCCTGAACCGCTGGCTTTCCGCCTTCAATCTGATCCTGCATCTGCTGAAGCATGAATGGATCAGAAAGCATTACAAGATGGCCGAGCAAAATATCTGCATTCTCTTTACCAGCCTCTTTTGTCATCTTTTCAATGAGCTTATTTGTATCATCTGTATAGATTTCAACAGCTCTTGAAAGACTCGCCTTCTCTTCCTCTGATGTTGTAAAGGTTGCGGAAGCAAGGTCATAACTTGCCTCCTTAACTACTACAGCAGTTCCTACTGCGTAGCCGGCACTAACACCAATACCCTTAAATTTATTCATTATTCAAGACCGCCTTCAATGAGTGCAATTGCTTCGTTAAGCATTGCCTCTTCATCTTCGCCTTCGCATCTAATTGTAATTTCATTTCCGCACTTAATGCATGCAGCCATGATATTCATGATGCTCTTACCATTAATTTCATTTCCGTTATGAATAATAGTAATGTCTGACTTATACTTTACGATTGCTGAAACGAAGTTGTTTGCAGGACGCATATGAAGACCCTGTTCATCAACAACTTTTGTACTTTTTTCTACCATTTTTTAACCTCTTAAAATTATTCTGAAACTTTGTTCTTCTTAAGAAGACCAAGCATGAGACAACCAACTGCAGAGCCAACAAGAAGAGCTACTACATAAAGGAGTGGCTGACCACATACTATAAATGTGAAGATACCACCGTGAGGCGCTGGACATGTTACACCAAATACTGCTGTAAGAGCACCTGCAACTGCAGAACCTACCATGCATGATGGAATTACACGAAGTGGATCTGATGCAGCGTAAGGAATTGCGCCCTCTGTAATGAAGCAAAGACCCATTACATAGTTTACAGGACCTGACTTAAGTTCTTCTGCTGTCCACTTTTTCTTGAAGATTGTTGTAGCAAGAGCAATTGCAATTGGAGGAACCATACCGCCAACCATAACTGCAGCCATAATCCATGTGTTGCCGTCAGCAATAGCTGCTGTACCAAATACGTAAGCTGCCTTATTGAAAGGACCACCCATATCTGTAGCCATCATTGCTGCAAGAACGATACAGAGAACAATCTTTGAAGAATCACCGAGTGATGCAAGACCGTTTGAAAGAGCTGTGTTTACAACACCAATTACTGGGTTGATGATACACATAATTGCACCAACTACGAATGTACCAAGGAGTGGATAAATAAATACTGGTTTAATACCGTCCATTGCTTCAGGCATCCAGTTGAAAGCCTTCTTAATAAGGTTAACAACGTAACCTGCAACGAAACCTGCAAGAAGTGCACCAAGGAAACCAGAAACAGCAGCGCCGTCGCCTACAAGGTTCTGATTCTCATACATTGAAGCGAATGTATAACCATTTGCTGCAATAACACCACCAACAATACCAGGAAGAAGACCAGGTCTGTCAGCAATTGACTGTGAAATGTAACCAGCAAGAATTGGAAGCATAAATCCAAATGCAACCTTACCAAGCCAGAATGGAACAGAAGCTGCAAAGCTTGTGAAACCAAATGCGCCGTTTGCTGAGCCATCAGCAAGAGAAGCATTACCAAGGATTGTATCAATGAGGAAGCCAAGTGCAATAAGAACACCGCCGCCTACTACGAATGGAAGCATGTGTGAAACACCGTTCATAAGGTGCTTGTAGATTTGTCTACCAATGCCTTCGCCTTCATCTACGTCAGCAGCAGAAGCGTCTGCGCCGCCTTCATGATTATAAACAGGAGCTTTACCTTCTGTAATTTTGTCAATTAGTTCATCTGGCTTATTAATACCATTTGAAACAGAAGTCTTAACTACCTTCTTACCATTGAAACGAGCCATTTCAACGTTCTTATCAGCAGCAATAATAATTCCGTCGCACTCTTCAATTTCTTTCTTTGTAAGTGCATTCTTTGTTCCGCCAGAACCGTTTGTCTCTACCTTAATTGTAAGACCTTTCTTTTCAGCAGCCTTTTCAAGAGCTTCAGCTGCCATATAAGTGTGAGCAATACCTGTTGGGCAAGCTGTTACAGCAAGGATTCTATAACCATCCTTTGGAGTTTCTACAACCTTTGCCTCTTCTGGGTACTTCTCTGTTTCCTTTGCATCAATAATGCCAAGGAATTCTTCAGCTGTCTTTGCAGCGCGAAGATCATTTGCAAATGTAGGATCCATGAGCATAGTCATAAGTCTTGAAAGGATTTCAAGATGAACTTCTCCGTCCTCTGTTGCAGCAATCATGAAGAGAAGATCTGATGGTTTTCCGTCTGGAGCACCATAGTCAACACCCTCTGGTACTGTCATTGCTGAAAGAGCTGGTGCTTTAACAGCAGCTGACTTTGCGTGTGGCACTGCAATACCTTCACCAATAGCTGTTGTTGATGACTCTTCTCTCTTTAAGATGTCAGCCTTGTAACCTTCTGCGTCTGCAAGGTTTCCAGCCTTCTCATGAAGAGCAACGAGAGCATCAATTGCATCTGCCTTTGAAGCAACAGTTGCGCCGAGATCAATTGCGTCCGATTTGAGTAAATCAATGATTCTCATGTGTTTTTGCCTTCTTTCCTTTTATAATTTTTTTAATATTTCTATTACTTCCTGCTGGGTTGCAAGCTCCATTGAAAAAGCCGTTGCACTACCACAGGCTGTAGCCATTTTAAGGGCGTATTCATAGTCGCCTTCCTTTTCAGAAAGACCAGCAATAAAGCCAGCGACCATTGAATCGCCACATCCAACAGAATTTACAAGTTTTCCTGGGACCGGGGCCATAACATGTACATTGTCATTCTCATCAACGAGAATTGAGCCGTCCCCACCTCTTGAAACTATTACATTCTTTGGACCTAATTCCTTGAGCTTCTTTGCATACTCAATTATTTCATCTGTATCCTTTAACTGTTTGCCAAAAAGTTCGCCAAGTTCATGGTGATTAGGCTTTACAAGGAAAGGACCAAATTCAAGAGTTTTAAGGAGCTGTTCTCCAGTTGTATCAACAATTGTTCTAACTCCTCTTCCATCAAGAATTCTAAGCATTTCAGCATAAATATCTGATGGAACTGTCTTTGGTGCGCTGCCAGCAAGCACCAAATAATCACCGCTCTTCAAAGCATCAAGCTTCTTTATAAGCTCATCCATCTTATCAGATGGAATGTTAGGTCCCTGTGCATTAATGTCAAGTTCCTTACCGCATTTAACCTTAACATTAATTCTTGTTCTTCCCTCATCAAGCTTTGTAAAATCACAAAGAAGGCCATCAACCTTCATCATGCGTTCAAGCTCGTTGCCAGTGAATCCTGCAATAAATCCAAGGGAAGTTGAAGGGTACCCAAGTCTTGTAAGTACAGTAGATACGTTAATACCTTTTCCGCCGTAGTAAATTTCTTCAGAAACAGTTCTGTTAACGTCCTCTGTGTCAATACTTTCCGCATTCATGACATAGTCAAGTGCTGGATTTAAAGTAACTGTATAAATCATCTACCTATCAACTCCTTATACAACCTTTATTACTGTCCAATTATAGTAATCTTTTTG
>DCGS01000038.1:1535-3512 GCA_002314645.1 Ruminococcaceae bacterium UBA1772 | reverse complement strand
ACAAAAGCTCTGTCAATGGCAGTTCTTTTAAGGGCTGCCTCGTCTGGGTCTGGTGTTGAATAACCTTGGTTTCTAGTTATTCCGTTCGTACCCACAAATGCCTTTGTAAAGTTGTAGGACTGCAAATTTGTTACAGACTCTACTCCTATTATTGCCCCAGTTGCTGATTTTAATTGTCCGCCAAGAACTATTACCTTAAATCCACGTCTTGAAAGAATTTCAGCATGTGCAATTCCATTTGTTACAAACGTTGCTTTACAACCCTCTTTAATAAATTCAGTCATAAAAAGTGTTGTAGTTCCAGCATCTACATAAACAAAGTCCGCATCATTAAGCTGTTCCGCAGCATATTTTGCAATCTTTTTCTTTGCTTCTTCATTCTTTGTACTCTTTGATATGAAGGATTCTTCAATTGAAATATACTGTTTGTTACTCATAGTTGCGCCACCATGAGTTCTTTGCACGCGCCCTGTATTTGACAGCATTTGTATGTCTCTTCTTATTGTCGACTCAGAAGAGCCAAGTGCCTTTGTCAGTTCACCTACACTTGCCGCGCCATTTTCCTCAATAATTTGAACAATCTTTTCTCTTCGTTCAGAATTAAGCATTTGGATGCCTCCAAATATAAACGTTTACTATATACTTATTTTATAATAAGCGAGGGTCGTTTTCAATCAAATTCAACCATATTCGGTCAATTTCAGTCATTCCCACAACAAAATTATGCCTCGTTTGTCATTTTCACCATTAAAAGAGCATAAAAAGTGACCGTTTTTGACGGATTGCGTTAAAGCAATCATCAAAACGGTCACTTTATTTTTATTAGTCAAAAACGTCCTTGAATTTTTCAAAAACATTTTTCTTTTTTGGATCAATTGAACCAGTATATCCTGTTGCATCGTTTACTGGTTTATCAATGTACTCAGCCTCAAATTGACGAAGAAGTTCTTTCTGATGATCAGTAACCTTTCTTGGAATATCCACAATTACGGTTACATACTGGTCACCCTTTATACCACCTCTTGGAGATGTAATTCCGCGTTCACGAAGGCGGAACTTTGTTCCAGCCTGTGTACCTGCTGGCATATTGTATTTAACCTTACCATCAAGTGTTGGAACGTAGATTTCTCCACCAAGAACAGCTTGAGTATATGTTACTACTATGTTGCAATATACGTCGAATCCGTCTCTTTCAAATATGTCATGAGACTTAACATTTGCAACAACGTAAAGGTCACCCTGTGGGCCACCATTTACACCATGGTTTCCTTCATTAGATACAGTGAATGCTTGACCCTGGTCAATACCATTTGGAACATCAACATCAAGCTTAACTGTCTTTCTAACCATTCCGTTGCCGTTACAACGAGTACAAGGATCTTTAACAATCTTACCCTTACCATGGCATCTTGCGCATTCC
This sequence comes from Ruminococcaceae bacterium UBA1772, assembly GCA_002314645.1. GTDB lineage: Bacteria > Bacillota > Clostridia > Oscillospirales > Acutalibacteraceae > UBA1227. The sequence continues at coordinate 2,092 of DCGS01000038.1, read as the reverse complement.
TTTTCGGTTTGGAACATACCAAAAGCAGTTCTAGACTGTACGGTTACACGACCCTGTCCATTACAGTCAGGACATGTTTCAGGAGAAGATCCGCTCTTACAACCAGAGCCGCCACAAACATCACACTTTTCAATGCGCTTAAACTCTACCTTTTTCTTACAGCCCTTTGCAGCCTCTTCGAAGGTAATAGTAATGTGTGCTTCAATATCTGAACCACGTCTTGGTGCGTTAGGATTAGCACGGCCACCGCCGCCAAATCCACCACCGAAGCCGCCAAATCCGCCTGCGCCACCGAATATTGTTGAGAAGATATCTCCAAGGTCGCCAAAGTCGCCTTGGAATCCTCCACCAAATCCGCCGCCTGGACCGCCTGCTCCAAAGTTTGGATCTACACCAGCATGACCGAAACGGTCATATCTTGCTTTTTTATCGTCATCAGACAAAACTTCGTAGGCCTCGTTTACTTCTTTGAAGTTTTTCTCAGCCTCGGCGTCACCCGGGTTTAAATCCGGGTGATATTTCTTAGCCTGACTTCTATATGCTTTTTTTATTTCATC
>DCGS01000038.1:1025-1485 GCA_002314645.1 Ruminococcaceae bacterium UBA1772 | reverse complement strand
TCATAGTAATCTCGTTTATCTGCCAAGAGAAAAACCTCACTTAATTAATATGGGAATTAGTCAACGTCTGTATACTCAACGTCGCTGTAATCAGCGTCGCCACCTGCAGCGCCTGCTGCCTGAGAAGGATCAAAGCCTGCATCGCCCTGTGGAGCGTTTGCCTTGTAGAGCTTCTCTGAAATTTCATAGAACTTAGCCTGAAGTTCTTCCTGACGTGACTTAATGAGGTTCATGTCCTCACCCTTAAGAGCTTCCTTAAGAGCGTCAATCTTCTTTGTAAGATCATCCTTGTCAGCTGATTCAAACTTGTCGCCTTCATCTGCAAGAATCTTCTCACACTGGAATACCATCTGATCTGCACCGTTTCTTGTGTCAACATCCTCACGGCGCTGCTTGTCTTCTGCAGCAAACTGCTCAGCTTCACGAACAGCCTTTTCAATGTCTTCCTTAGACATATTTG
>DCGS01000038.1:0-922 GCA_002314645.1 Ruminococcaceae bacterium UBA1772 | reverse complement strand
TCAATATCAAATGTTACTTCAATCTGTGGAGTACCACGACGAGCTGGAAGAATTCCATCAAGGTGGAATACACCAAGCTGCTTGTTATCCTTAGCAAACTCACGCTCACCCTGAAGAACGTTTACTTCAACTGATGTCTGGTTGTCAGCTGCAGTTGAGAAAATCTGGCTCTTCTTTGTTGGAATTGTTGTGTTTCTATCAATAATCTTAGTGCTTACGCCACCAAGTGTTTCAATACCAAGTGAAAGTGGAGTTACGTCAAGAAGAAGAAGACCCTTAACGTCTCCGCCAAGTACACCACCCTGAAGTGCAGCACCCATAGCTACGCACTCATCTGGGTTAATGCCCTTGAATGGTTCCTTGCCAATGAACTTCTGAACAGCTTCCTGAACAGCTGGAATTCTTGAAGAACCACCAACCATGAGAACCTTGTCAATGTCTGAAGTCTTAAGTCCTGAGTCTGACATAGCCTGACGAACAGGACCCATTGTCTTCTCTACAAGGTCTGCTGTAAGTTCGTTGAACTTAGCTCTAGTAATTGTAAGTTCAAGGTGCTTAGGACCATTAGCATCTGCTGTAATGAATGGAAGGCTTACGTTTGAAGAAGTTACGCCTGAAAGTTCAATCTTAGCCTTTTCAGCAGCTTCCTTAAGACGCTGCATAGCCATCTTGTCACCCTTAAGGTCAATTCCTTCTGCCTTCTTGAATTCATCTGCAAGATAGTCAATTACTCTCTGGTCGAAGTCGTCACCACCAAGACGGTTGTTACCTGCTGTAGCAAGAACTTCCTGAACACCGTCGCCCATTTCAATGATTGAAACGTCGAATGTACCACCACCAAGGTCGTATACCATAATCTTCTGATCCTGCTCTTTATCAATACCATAAGCAAGAGCAGCAGCTGTTGGCTCGTTGATAATTC
>DCGS01000001.1:4466-5307 GCA_002314645.1 Ruminococcaceae bacterium UBA1772 | reverse complement strand
AAAAAAATGTTAAAACTCTACAAGGCGCACGACAAAAAATAAGACTTTTTTGTAAATTATATTCATTTTTTTCCTCCAAAGCCTTGAAGGGCACTTATAATTCTGTTAATATAAATATGTATATATACTATTAAAGGAATAATTATGGAGTTGGTTGATTAATGTCAGAATTTCGCGAAGATTTAAGTGTGCCAGTTTACCTGTTTCATCAGGGAAACAATGCCAAGGCATACGAGTTTATGGGTTCACATCGCATAGATGAGAATACAGTTGTTTTTAGAGTATGGGCACCTCACGCTGCATCAGTAAGTGTAGTTGGCGACTTTAACTCTTGGAACGAGTATGCAAACCAAATGTATAAAATCAGTGACAGCTTGTGGGAAGTAGAAATCACAGATGCCATTGAACTGTATACAATTTACAAATATTGCATTAAAACCTACGACGGCAGAACCATCATGAAGAGCGATCCATACGGATATCACATGGAAACACGCCCTGGTACTGCCACAAAATTTTATGACATAAATAATTATTCATGGTCTGACGAAAAATGGCTTGAAGAACGCAAAAACACAAGCGTATATGACATGCCAATGACAATATACGAGGTTCACGCTGGATCATGGCGCCGTTTTGACGACGGAAACACCCTCTCCTACAGAAATCTTGCCGACGAACTTATTCCTTACGTAAAAGATATGGGCTACACTCACATTGAGTTTATGCCTCTTTCAGAATATCCATTTGATGGTTCTTGGGGCTACCAGGTTTGCGGCTACTACGCAGCAACGTCAAGATATGGAACACCTGATGACCTCATGTATTTAATTGACAAATG
>DCGS01000001.1:2569-4381 GCA_002314645.1 Ruminococcaceae bacterium UBA1772 | reverse complement strand
ATTTTGATGGCGAGGCATGTTATGAATATGCTGACCCAAGAAAAGGCGAACACAAAACATGGGGAACAAAAGTATTTGACTACGGAAGAAATGAAGTTCAAAGCTTCCTCATTTCAAATGCAATGTTCTGGTTTGACAAATACCACATAGACGGAATCCGTGTAGATGCAGTTGCGTCAATGCTCTACCTAAACTACGACCGTAAAGATGGCGAATGGATTCCAAACGTAAATGGTGGCGCAGAAAACCTTGAAGCCGTTGCTTTCTTACAAAAGCTTCATGAAAATGTATTCCGTGAACACGGCGACATTATGATGATTGCTGAGGAAAGTACAGCATGGCCTATGGTTTCTAAGCCAACAGACATGGGCGGACTTGGCTTCAATTTCAAATGGAATATGGGTTGGATGAATGATGTTATCAGATACTTCAACCTTGATGGCCTCAGTAGAAAATATAACCATGACTGCCTGACATTCTCATTCTTCTACGCATTTTCAGAGAACTTTGTCCTCCCAATTTCTCATGATGAAGTTGTACACGGAAAAGGATCTCTTATTAATAAGCATCCTGGTAATCCAGAAAATCCAGAGGAGTACTTCAACAAATTTGCTGGCGTTCGCTCAATGCTTGCTTATATGTATGCTCACCCTGGAAAGAAGCTCTTATTCATGGGCTGCGAATTCGGCCAATTTGCAGAGTGGAATTTTGCTTCTCAACTCGACTGGAAACTTCTTGATTACGACATGCACCAGAAGTTAAAGTTCTTTACTAAGAGTCTTAATAACTTCTACAAAGAAAATCCAGAACTCTGGCAAATTGATTACAGCTGGGAAGGCTTTGAATGGATTATTCCAGATGACAACTGTAATTCCGTTCTTGCCTTCAAGAGAATGGACGAATCTGGAAATGAAATTTATGTAATTTTGAATTTCACAAAGGTTAACAGAGAAGGATATCTTTGTGGTGCAGATGAGGGAACTTATGAAATCATCTTTAACACAGATGATGAAGCTTTTGGTGGAACAGGATTCTGGAAGCCAAAGCAAATTAAGGCTGAAAAGACACCAATGCACAACAAGACTCACAGCATTAGTGTAAACATTGCAGGAAACTCAGCAATGTTCCTTCGAAAAAAGCCTACACCTAAAAAAACTAGCACAAAAAAGAAGGCAAAATAATATCACAAGGGGTTAGAACCATGGCAAGAAAAACTGAATGCATTTCAATGTTGTTGGCCGGCGGACAAGGAAGCAGACTTGGTGTTCTTACAAGAAAAATTGCAAAGCCTGCTGTTCCTTTTGGTGGAAAGTATAGAATTATTGACTTTCCACTCTCTAACTGTGTAAATTCGGGCATTTATACAGTTGGTGTACTTACCCAGTACCAGCCACTTGAACTAAACGACTATATTGGAAACGGAGAACCTTGGGACTTAGACCGTACTGACGGCGGTGTTCACATCCTCTCTCCATACCAGCAAATTGAAGGTACTGAATGGTATAAAGGCACTGCCAATGCCATTTACCAAAACATAAACTTCATAGATAAATACAACCCAGAATATGTTGCAATTCTTTCAGGTGACCATATCTACAAGATGGACTATGCAGATATGCTTGCTTACCACAAAGAAAAGAATGCTGCTTGTACAATTGCAATGCTTGAGGTTGAATGGGAGGAAGCTTCAAGATTCGGACTTATGCTCGTAAACGAGGACGGAACAATTTCCGAATTTGAAGAAAAACCAAAGAATCCTAGAAGTAACAAAGCATCAATGGGTGTATACATTTTCACATGGGAAAAGCTCCG
>DCGS01000001.1:0-2467 GCA_002314645.1 Ruminococcaceae bacterium UBA1772 | reverse complement strand
GCTTACCAATTCAACGACTACTGGAGAGACGTAGGAACAATTGACAGCCTTTGGATGGCAAATATGGACCTTCTTTCTCCATCATCAGGATTTGAACTCAACGACCCTTCTTGGAAAATCTATTCAAGAAGTCCAAGTGCTCCTCCACAGTTTATATCTGACAAAGCAAGCGTTGAAAATTCAATGATTGCGGAAGGCTGTGAAATTGAGGGAACCGTTGACTTCAGCGTACTCTTTGCAAACGTTACAATTGAAGAGGGCGCTGTTGTAAAAGACTCAATTGTTATGCCTGGAGCAGTTATTAAATCTGGTGCCAACGTACAATATGCAATTATTGCAGAAGATGCAGTAATTGAAGAGGACGCTATAGTTGGTGCTCGTCCAGAGGACACAAAAACAGAAGACTGGGGTATTGCAGTAATTGGTGCCGGTGTTCGCATTAAAAATGGCACAACTGTAAAACCAAAAGAAATGATAGATCTTGAAGCAAAGGAGGAAGCATAATGAGAGCGAATAACGTACTTGGTATTATCCACGCTCAGTCTTATGACTCAGCAATTCGAGAACTCACCGCAACAAGAACTGTTGCTTCCATTCCTTTCGGATGCAGATATCGTCTTATTGACTTCCCTCTTTCAAACATGGTAAACGCAGGTATTACACAGGTTGGTATTATTACAAACAGTAACTACCAGTCTCTTATGGACCATGTTGGTTCAGGTAAGCCATGGGACCTTGCAAGAAAACGTGAAGGTATGTTCATCCTTCCACCATACAACACATTTGCAGCGTCATCAGGTAATCATAATTCAAAAATTACATCACTTTACAGTATTTCTGACTTCCTCAGTAAGGCAAGACACGAGTATGTAATTATGACAGATGCAAATGCAGTTTATAACATTGACTATAACGACATTTTCAAGTTCCATTCTAAAATGGATGCCGACATTACTGTCGTTTACCAGCATGGCAGAGTTCCAAGCACAAAAAATACAATGATGTTTGCCCTTGATGAAGACAAGAGAATTACAGAAGTTTCTGTAGCTCAGCCTTCAGATATTGGTCGTGAAGCAAACTACTGCTTTAACATTTTTGTTCTTAGAAAGTCACTTCTTGAATATCTCGTAAGAACAGCTGTTGCCCACAATACAAGCTCATTTGAGAAGGACATTATCCAGGCTAATATTTCAAATCTTAAAATTTACGGATATAAAGCACCTGGATATGCAACAGTTATTGACTCACTTAAAACCTACTACAAAGCAAACATGGCCCTTCTTGAATCAGAGAACAGAAAAATGCTCTTTGATCCAAAAATGCCAATTGCAACAAAGATTTGGGATAACGTTCCTGCAACATATGGTCTTAATGCCTCAGTAAGCAACTCTCTTGTTGCTGACGGATGCACTATTAAAGGTACAGTTGAAAACTCCCTTATCTTTAGAGACGTAGTAATTGAAGAAGGTGCCGTTGTTAAGAATTCAATTCTTATGCAAGGCACTACTGTTCAAAAAAATTCAACACTGAATTGTGTAATTACGGATAAGAATACCCACATTACAGCTAATAAATCGCTCTCGGGTGATGCTTCTTATCCAGTTTATATAAGCAAAGGAATTACTGTTTAATCTCCAGGGAGGGAAATCTATGAAAATTTTACTCGCATCAAGTGAAGCAACCCCTTTTGCCATGAGTGGCGGACTTGCAGAAGTTGCAGGGGCACTTCCTAAGGCTTTAGTTGAAAAAGGTGAGGATGTTCGCGTAATTATGCCACTTTACGGCTGCGTTACTGAAGAACAAAGAAAATACCTCACATATATAACAAACTACAATGTACCTGTTGCTTGGAGAACACAGTACTGCGGTCTTTTCAAAACTACTGTTGGAAATGTAACCTATTATCTTTTAGATAATGAATATTATTTCAAGCGTTCTGGCCTTTATGGCTACTATGATGACGCCGAAAGATTTACATTCTTCTCAAGAGCAGTACTTGAAACAATTGCATACCTTGACGGATTCAAGCCAGACATTATTCACTGTAACGACTGGCAAACAGCTCTCATTCCTCTCTACTACAACTGCTTCTACCGTGAGCGTGAAGGCTATGAGGGAATTAGAACAGTTTATACAATCCATAACATACAGTACCAGGGTGTTTATGGCTACGAGCTTCTTAATGAAATCATAGGCATCTCTCCTCCTGACTACTCACTCATAGACTACGATGGACTTGTAAACTTCTCAAAGAGTGCAATTGAGTGCTGCAATAAAGTAACAACAGTAAGCCCTTCTTATGCAAACGAAATTCTTGACCCTTGGTACAGCCATGGTCTTGACAATATTCTTCAGAAGAATCTTTGGAAAATGACGGGTATTCTTAATGGTATTGATGTAGATACATACAATCCAGAAACAGACCCTGCTCTTAAGTACAACTATTCAGCAAGCAAGAAGGCAAACA
>DCGS01000023.1:7517-17154 GCA_002314645.1 Ruminococcaceae bacterium UBA1772 | reverse complement strand
AGACAGAATTCACGCTCTTGGTATTGACCTTATTATTACTGTAGACAATGGTATTGCTGCTGTAGAAGAGGCAAAATACATTAAAGAGCTTGGTATGGAACTTGTTGTTACAGACCACCATCAACCAGGTGAAGTGCTTCCTGACTGTGTTGCTGTTGTAAACCCACACAGAAAGGATTCAGATTGTCCATACAAGGACTTTGCTGGTGTTGGCGTTGCCTTTAAGCTTGCATGCGCTCTTGAAGGAGACAATGACCCAGTTCTCTATGACTTCTCAGACCTTGTTGCTTTAGGAACAGTTGCAGACATTGTTCCACTAACATATGAGAATAGAACTTTAGTTAAAATAGGTCTTGGAAAAATGAATAGTTTTCCTAGAACAGGGATTGAATCGCTCATATCCGCTTGTGGCTTTAAAGGAAAGAGAATTGTATCTCAAACTATTTCATTTGGACTTGCTCCAAGAATTAATGCGGCGGGTAGAATGGAAAGTGCTGAAAAAGCATTGGACCTTCTTCTTTGTGAAGAGGAGGAAACTGCAAACGAACTTGCGGAGGAGCTTTGCACACTGAATGTTAAAAGACACGAGGCAGAGCAAAAAATCCTTAATGAGTGTGATGAAATAATTAAAAACAATCCACTGCTTGTACACGCTCCTGTTTTAGTAATTAATGGAGAAAACTGGCATGAAGGTGTTTTAGGAATTGTGGCATCTAAGCTTTTGGATAAATACCTACGACCAGTAATTGTACTCACAACAAAAGGGGATGTCTCCAAGGGCTCTGCAAGAAGCGTAGAAGGCTTTGACCTTTATGAAGCACTTACAGCTTGTAAAGACAACCTTATGATATATGGTGGCCATTCTCAGGCTGCTGGACTGACACTTGAAACTTCAAATATTAATGCATTTAGAAACTCAATAAATGAATATGCAATGGGACTTCCAAATGCAGACTTTTATCCTTCAATTTCAGTTGACTGCAAGCTTGTACCAGATTCAATGTCAATTTCACTTTTAGATGCTTTGGAAGTACTTGAACCATTTGGTGCAGAAAATCCAATTCCTTCATTTGGTCTTTTTGGAATGCAAATTGATTCTCTTTCATTTCTTGGAGAGAAGAAGCAACACCTTAAGATTAATGCACACAAGGATGGTCAGAATAGTAGTATTTCCCTTATGTATTTTAATATGCCATCTGAAAAGTTCCCTTATAGAGTTTCAGATAAGGTTGACTTTGTTGTATCGCTTGATAGAAATGAGTGGAATGGTCAAACAAAACTCTCAGTTATTGTCAAGGATATTCGCCCTGCTGGCGCAGATGACGATGAAATGATAAAGTCTGAAAAGCTTTACGATGCAATTATTCTTAATAGGAAATTAACTTCTGAAATGGTTGAATATGCAAAGCCTAATAGAGACATATTTGCTGCTGTTTACACTTGCATAAAGAAACAATCTTTAGAAAGAACTCTTAACTCAAACTGGTATGAGTATATTTATGAGCTAACCAAAACTGCTCCTTCAAATACTCTTTGTAAGGTTCGAGTTGTTCTAGTCGCTCTTAGTGAGCTCAACTTAATTACAATTGACCAAAATGGTCAAATAAAAATAAATGAAACAGCAGAAAAGGTTGAACTTTCTGCTGCTCCTATAATGAAATACCTCGAAGGTGAATGTTGTGGCTGAAAACAAATTTGATGATAAGTTCCATGAACTGTATGAAAAACTAAATAGGCAATATGATCAAGATGAAATAGACAAAATTGTTTCAGCTTACGAGTTTGCAAGAGATGCACATGAAGGCCAGTGCCGTTATTCAGGTGAACCTTACATTATGCATCCTGTAGCAGTTGCTGACATTCTCTTTGATCTTGGAATGGACTACGAGTCTGTTATTGCAGCTCTTCTTCATGATACCGTTGAAGATACTGAAACGGGTCTCGACAAAATTGCCGAGCGTTTTGGACAGGACGTAGCAAACCTTGTTGACGGCGTTACAAAGCTCGGTAAAGTTCCTCTCGAAACAAAAGAAGAGCGTCAGGCTGAAAATGTAAGAAAAATGTTTATGGCAATGTCTCAGGACATTCGTGTAATCATTATTAAGCTTGCAGATAGACTTCACAACATGCGTACTCTTGAGTTTATGCGTGAGCAGAAGAGAAGAGATAAAGCGCTTGAAACAATTGAAATCTATGCTCCAATTGCACATAGACTTGGTATTAGAACCATTAAAGAAGAACTTGAAGACTTAGCTATCAGATACCTTGACCCAGTAGCATATGAGGAAATAGGTTTAATACTCAGTAATACTGAAGCTAATCATCCTGACTTTATTCCTGACACTATTAATAGAATTAAAAACCGTGTACAGAACATTATTCCAGATGCAAAGATTGACGGTAGAAGAAAGAGTATTCACGGTATATACAGAAAGATGTATATGCAGAATAAAGACTTCAGTGAAATATATGACGTATATGCAATTCGTGTAATTGTTGACTCTGTAATTGACTGCTACAACTGTCTTGGTATTATCCACGACATGTATCACTCACTTCCAGGTAGATTTAAGGATTATATTTCAACACCAAAGTCAAACATGTATCAGTCTCTTCACACAACTGTAATTAGTGAAGAGGGAATTGTATTTGAAGTTCAAATTAGAACTTGGGAAATGCATCATACAGCTGAATACGGAATTGCAGCACACTGGAAGTACAAGCTTGGTGTAACAGGTACCTCTAAGTTTGAAGAACGTCTTGCTTGGATTAGACAGCTTCTTGAAAGCCAGAAGGATTCAGACGACGTTGAAGAAATTGTTAAAACAATTAAAACTGACTTCGTACCTGACGATGTATTCGTATTCACTCCAAAGGGTGACGTTATAAACATTCCATATGGTGCAACCGTTATTGACTTTGCTTATGCAATTCATACCCAGGTTGGCCATAAGATGGTTGGCGCTAAAGTTGACGGAAAGATAGTTCCAATTGACTACAAGGTTAAGACTGGTCAAATTGTTGAAATTCTTAGAACATCAGATCCTAACAAGGGCCCATCAAGAGACTGGCTTAACATTGTTACAACAAGTGGTGCTAGAACAAAAATTAGAAGTTGGTTTAAACGTGAACGCAGACAGGAAAATATTGACTGTGGTTGTGAAGAGTTTGAACGCGAGCTTCGTAAGAATAACATAAGACTCTTTGATGAAGAACTTGAATCCTTCACAAAGAAAATTGCTGAAAGGCGCGGCTTTGACGATGTACTTGACTTCTTTGCTGCCATTGGTTACGGTAGCGTATCTATGGACAAAGTCATTCCCGTAATGAAGGACGAGTATACAAAGCTTCTTAAAGCAACTGAAATTCCAGCTGATGAAATTGTTGTTTCAACAAAACCTAAGACATATAAGAGTAACGAGGGTGTAATAGTAGAGGGCATAGACAACTGTCTTGTTAAGTTCTCAAAGTGTTGTAACCCGCTCCCAGGCGATGAAATCATCGGCTTTATTACACGTGGCCACGGTGTTTCAATCCACAAGCGTGATTGTACAAACGTGCCACTGTCTGTAAAGTCAGCTTTAGAGCCTGACAGATGGATTAACGTTTATTGGGACAATAACGTTAAAGAGGAATTCAACGCAACTCTTGATATTCTTTGTCTCAGTCAAATTGGTATGTTTGCTTCTATTTCAACTGCACTTGCATCTATGCATGTAGACATTAGAAACATTAATACAAGAAATACAAAGGATGGCACAACTGTGCTTACTCTTACTATTGCTGTAAACGGTGTTGAACACCTTAACACAGTAACAAAACACCTTAAGAAAATTAATGGTGTTCTCTCTGTTGAAAGGACAGGTGTTTAACATTAAAGCTGTAATTCAAAGAGTTAAAAATGCAAATTGTGTCATTGATGGAATAGAAACAGCAAGTATTGAAAATGGCTTTATAATTCTTCTTGGTGTACATGAAAATGACACTGAAGAAGATGCTAAAATACTTGCAAGAAAAACTGCAAATCTTCGAATTTTTGAAGATGAAGAAGGCAAGATGAATAAGTCAATTCTTGATATGGACTATTCAGCACTTGTCATTTCTCAGTTCACACTTTTAGCAGACTGTAAGAAGGGAAACAGACCTTCATTTATACAGGCTGCAAGACCAGATAAGGCCATTCCACTTTATGAGCTCTATATGAGTGAACTCTCTGCAAACGGAATTCATAAAATAGGACATGGTGAATTTGGAGCAGATATGAAAATTGGACTCGTAAATGATGGTCCTGTAACAATTGTTTACGACACCAATGATTGGAAGTAAAACTATGAAAATTTCTAAAGTAGTAATTGGTCCAATAGATACCAATTCATATATATTAGTAGAAGAGAATTCAGGTCTTGGGGCAGTAATTGACCCAGCGTTTCCAGCACCAAACCTCTTTAAAGCAATTGAAGATTCTGGTATGAAAAAGCTTGCATATGTCTTCTTAACACATGGTCACTATGATCATATTTTTGGACTTCCAGCAATTAAGGGAAAATATCCAGATGCAAAAATTGTAATTGCTGAAGAGGATGAAATATGCCTTAAGAGTACTGCTTGTTCACTTGCTTCAGATTTGGGGCTTGAAATGGACCCTATAAGTGCAGACATTCTTGTTAAGGATTCTTCTACAATTCAATTCGGTACAATTTCAGTCAAAGTTGTTGCAACTCCTGGTCATACTCCAGGAAGTGTATGCTATATATTTGACAACCATATGTTTTCTGGAGACACCTTGTTCTTTAAGACATGTGGTAGAACTGATTTGTTCCGTGGAAGCTATGATGACATGAAAGAGTCAATCATGAAGCTTGGTAACTTACCTGGGGACTATATTGTATATCCTGGTCATGGACCTTCAACTACCCTTGACGCCGAGCGTAAGGGAAATAGATTTATGAGGAAAAAACAATGGTCATTAATGTAATTGACAATCCATTTCACTATGAAATGGAAAAGCTAACAGCTCAGTTTTTTCCATTTATTAGGGGAAAGGTAATAACTGAATCTCCATTTCTGTATCCGGATGATGACTTTACAATAGACATTAAAATGGAAGTTTTATCCGATTTTGATGTTGTAATGTCTGTAACTTATTCTGACCCTAGAAATGACACATATATTTCAAAGTCAGAAAGAGCAAAAAATCAAAAGATACACGGTGCAAATGATGCAGAACTTTGTGCGGCTAGACTCCTCTATGAAGTGTTGTCGGAGGTATCCGAAAACACTCTTAACTGGGGTGTTCTAACTGGTGTTAGGCCATCAAAAGTTATGCATAATATGATAAACGAGCTTGGAGAAGAAGGAGCAATGTCTTATTTTGAAGACAGCCTTCTTGTTTCTAAAGATAAGGTAAAGCTTGCTTTATCTGTTGCAAAAGCTGAGTCTCTTATTATGAGCAAATCTGGACCTCAGAATTTTAGCTTTTACGTTTCAATTCCTTTTTGTCCAGGAAGATGTTCATATTGCTCATTTGTTTCAAGCGCGGTAAATAAGAATTCTGTAAAGACAATAATTCCAACTTACTTTGAAAACCTCATAAAAGAAGTTAAATATACAGGTGAGTTGTCAAAGAATGCAGATCTTAAAATGCTCTCTGCATATGTTGGCGGAGGTACTCCAGGAATACTCAGTGCAGAGCAAATAGATGAACTCTTAGAAGCTGTAAACAGTTCATATGATATGTCTGAATGTAAAGAGTTCACTTTTGAAGCTGGTAGACCTGACACAATTACAGTGGATAAACTTGTCAGCATGAAAAATGGTGGCATTAATCGCATAAGCATAAATCCACAGACAATGGATGAGGAAATACTTCATGCAGTTGGAAGAAATCATTCCATTCAACAGGTTTATGACTCGTTTGAAATGGCTAGAAATGCAGGCTTTTCAAACATTAACATGGACCTTATTGCAGGGCTTCCAGGGGACACTCTTTCAGGCTTTAAAAGGAGCGTAATGGAACTTTGCAAACTTGGACCTGAATCCATTACTATTCATACACTTGCATACAAGCGTTCATCTGATCTTGAACTTACAGAGGATTTATTCTCTCATGGAAATGTAACTAAGGATATGGTTGACGTTGCAAATGAAATTCTTTATGCAAACGGCTACGTTCCATACTACATGTATAGACAGGCAAAGACAGTTGGAAACCTTGAAAATGTTGGCTGGTGTAAACCAGGATATGAAAGCATTTACAACATCTATATGATGGAAGAGTGTCATTCGATTTTTGCTTGTGGTGCTGGAGCTGTTACAAAGCTTCAAAAATATAACGAACGAAAAATTGAAAGGATATATAACTATAAATATCCTTATGAATACAATAATCAATTTGAAGAAATAATGAATCGCAAGAAACCTATTAAGGATTTCTTTTAATCGGAGGAAATGATGGCAGAATATAAACACTATTTAGAGGAAATAAATAGGCAGGCTCTTGAAGATCCTGACGAGTTTATTAGTTCATGTGAACATCGTTACAGTAATCAAATTCGTACTTATGTGCGTGAGGTTATTAAGAAAGAATCTGACAATAAAATAATTATGCTTGCAGGACCTAGTTCTTCAGGTAAAACTACAAGCGCAAATAAGATGGCAAGACTCATTTCAAGAATGGGTTACAATGCCTATGTCATTTCACTTGATGACTTCTATAAAAACCGCGAGGAAATCCCTGTGGGTCCAGATGGAAAACAGGACTTTGAAACAGTTTATGCTCTTGAGCTTCCAATTCTTACAGAATGCCTTCGAGGACTTGCTGAAAATGGAGAGGCCGACCTTCCTCATTTTGACTTTGATTCAGGTAAGAGAACAGACGCTGTAATTCACTTAACACTTGAAAAAGGTGACATAGTTGTTGTTGAGGGACTTCATGCACTCAATCCTATTATTACAGATTGTCTTCCAGCTGAAAGTTTAACTAAAATGTATGTTAGCGCTGCTACTGACATATATAAGAATAGTGACGAAATGTTCTTCTCAAAGAGAGAAATAAGATTCGTCAGAAGAATGATGCGTGACTATCAATTCCGTGGCAGCAGTGTTGAAAATACATATAATATGTGGCCAAAGGTTCTTGCTGGTGAGGTTTCATACCTTGGTCCATACAAAGGAAATGCAGACTTTGTACTTGACTCAGTACATGGATATGAGCTCTGCATATATAAGGATATTGTAGTTCCGCTTCTTCAAGATTTACCACAGACACATGAGGGCTATAAGAACGCAGTATCTATTATTAGAAGACTTCAAGAGTTTGAATCGCTCGAAAAGTCAAGAATGCCAAAGTCGTCCCTTCTTCGTGAGTTTGTAGGTAAATAATATTTATCTAGGGGACTTCTGTTTGAAAACGGTAATATACAAAAACAATGAGAAACAATCGCTCCTTTCTGGGGCGGTTGTTCTTATGTTTTCTACGGTACTTGTCCATGTTATAGGGCTTATATATAAGATCCCAATTACCGCTTTAGTTGGTGAGGTGGGGAGAGGTTATTTTACTTCCGCATATGAACTATATACACCTATATACGCTATTTCAATGGCGGGGCTTCCAATTGCTGTTTCCAAAATGGTATCTGAACGAATTGCACTTGGAAAATATGATGAAGTTGTAGCACTGTTTAAGACGTCCCAAAAAGTATTCTTTATAACAGGTGTAGTGGGCACTTTAGTTCTGTTGCTTTTTGCATATCCATTAACAAAATATGTTATAAAGACGCCTGAGGCATTTTTTTCAGTAATCTCAATTGCTCCATCAATATTCTTTTGCTGTCTAATTTCGTCTTACAGAGGATATTATGAGGGTCTTTCAAACATGGTGCCAACTGGAATATCACAAATAATTGAGACTCTAGGAAAACTTGTGTTTGGTATATTTCTTTCAAGCCAGCTTATAAAATATTCAATCAATGAATTTAATAGTACAGGAATAGTATTTGGTGTTAAATGTAATGATTTAAATGACGTATATTTAAGAGTAGCTCCTTTTAGTTCAGCAGCTGCAATTTTTGGTGTAACTTTAGGCTCTTTAATTGCACTAATATATTTAGTAATAAGAAAAAGACTTAAAGGCGACAATTTGCCTAATAGTCAAAGCTCTAAAAAATATTCACTTACTAAACCTTTAATTAATACTGCAATTCCAATTGCAATGAGTTCTCTTGTTCTTAATATTACCAATTTAATAGACAGCTTAACAATTCAAGGAAGACTAAACAGTGCAATACTGAATAACTGTGACATTATTAAGAATATCTATCCTGAAATAGCAAAAAATAATATAGATGATGGAATGATTAAATCATTTCTTTATGGATGCTATGGAGTGGGACTAGATTTTAGAAATGTTATTCCAACTGTAGTAATGACCTTGGGAGTAAGTGCAATACCTGTATTATCTTCTAATTATGCGAAGAATGATACTAAAGGTATTAACTCATCAATTGAAACAGTATTAAAAGTTGGAATTGTAATTTCTGTATTCTTTGGGCTAATACTTGCTATTTTTTCAAAAGAGATTTTATCAATTCTTTATTCTGGAACAAATTCAGCTTCAACTGTTACAATTGCAGCTCCAATTGTAAGAATGTTTGGACTATTTTCAATTATCTTTTCCTTATCTGCACCAACAACCAATA
This sequence comes from Ruminococcaceae bacterium UBA1772, assembly GCA_002314645.1. Classification (GTDB taxonomy): domain Bacteria; phylum Bacillota; class Clostridia; order Oscillospirales; family Acutalibacteraceae; genus UBA1227. The sequence goes on along the minus strand of DCGS01000023.1, from coordinate 8,458 downwards.
TGCTTCAGGCAATAGGGTACTCAAATATACCACTTAGATCTTTGGGAATTGGTGCAATTATTAAAATAATATGCAATTTTGTTCTTGTTGGAATTCCAAGCATAAACATAAATGGGGCACCAATTGGATCCATATTATGTAGCATTTTTATGCTTTCTTACAATATGCATTACTTGGTGAAGAAAACAGGGGTAAAAGTAAATAAAAAACAGACTATATTTGTCCCGTTTTTCATATCTACCATTAGTGCTTCATATGCGTATTTGTTTTTTAAACTACAATATACAGTATATTTTAAAGAATTTTACGAATTTTTACAGGTGTCGAAAATTCAACAAATGACAATTTCTTGTTTATTGTCTATTATTTTTTCAATGATAATTTGGTTATTATTACTATTTACTTTTGATTTTTTCTCTGAAATCAAAAAAAAGTACCTATTTATAGGAAAAAAACCACATAAAAGGGTTGAAAATCAGACGCTAATGGAGTAATATAACACTTGTGGTTCAAATAATAATTTATTTGTACTTTGCGGGGCGTAATTTGGCCCTAAATAATTTAGTTTAATAATGGAGGAACAACAAAATGAATAAGACAGATCTCGTAAACGCTGTAGCAGACAACGCTGGTCTTACAAAGAAGGACGCTGAAAAGGCAGTTGCAGCTGTAATCGGTAGCATCACAGACGCTCTCAAGGCTGGTGACAAAGTTCAGCTCGTAGGCTTCGGTACATTTGAAGTACGTAACCGTGCTGCTAAGCAGGGTCACAATCCTAAGACAGGTGAGCCAATGATGGTTCCAGCTTCTAAGCTTCCTGCTTTCAAGGCTGGTAAGGCTCTCAAAGACGCTGTTAAATAATTTAACACACTAATTAAGGAGGAGTATTATACTCCTCCTATTTTTTTGAGGTGACATATGAGACTAGATAAGTATTTAAA
>DCGS01000023.1:3384-7445 GCA_002314645.1 Ruminococcaceae bacterium UBA1772 | reverse complement strand
GGAAAGGTTCAAAGAGCATCATATGATGTAAAGCCTAACGACATTATTGAAATTAAAATGGGCGAAAAGATTATTAAAGTTCAAGTTGTATCTGTTCTTGAGCATGCTACAAAAGAAAATGCTAGTGACATGTATAAGCCTCTTTAAGTAATAAAAAATCCTTCTACTACATAGTTTTGTGGTAGGAGGAATTTTTATGTCAAGTTTAATGCATACCGTTGAATTATCAGGTAGAAACAAGATGATTTTAACTGAAATTGTTGACGTAAAATCATTTGATGAATCAATTATAATTTGTAAAACAGAGGAGGAAGCAATTCAGATATCAGGTGAGAATTTACACGTAGATACGTTGGATTTAGAAAACGGAAAGCTCGAGGTGTCAGGTCTTATTAACTCGTTTAAATACTCAAGTGCTTATCTATCTAAAGGAACTTTTTGGGAGAAATTATTTAAGTGATTTATTTACCTAATATTGAAATTCAAACTAGATATTTTCTGTATTCAATTCTTTTAGGAATTATAATTGCCATTCTATATGATTTCCTAAGATTACTTAGGAAAATCATTTATAAAAACCTAAAACCAAAGCTTTATATAAGTGACATTCTAATATTTATCTTTGCTGCATTTTTAATAGTTATTTTTACCGTTATTTTCGGATTTGGAGTAATACGTATATATTCAATTTTAGGTGCTTTTTTAGGATTTGTAATTTATATTAATTCAATTGGACTAATTACTTTTAAGGTTGAAGATTTTTTAGTACAAATATTTTACAAATTAGTGTCGTTTTTTGTTGTAAAACCTACACTTTTTTTACTAAAGGTATTGAAAAAAATAAAATATATATTGTATAATATTTTAAATTATGGAAAGACGGGTGACTTCTAGTGAGCAAGGACAAGAAAAAAGGTAGTAGAAGCTTTATACTTACACTTGCAGTAATCGCCTTTATGGGGTATTTCGTTATTTCCCTAGTAGCACTTCAAATTGAAATAAGAGACAAGCAAAATCAGGTTACGGATGCAAAGCAGGTAGTAGCTGAAAAAGAACTCGCTAATGAAGAACTTGCTGGTTTTCTTGCTGATGGAGACGAGTCTGCTTATATAGAAAAAATTGCAAGGGACGTACTTGGTTACGTACTTCCGGGTGAAAGAGTTTATTACGACATTTCATCTGGTGAATGATCTTGGGGAGGATTATATTTCTTTATGGCATTGGTTGTAGGTTCTATTGTTGAGGGTAAGGTTACTGGCCTTACTAAGTTTGGAGCTTTTGTAGAGCTTCCAGAAGGCAAAACAGGCATGGTGCACATTTCAGAAGTTGCACAAACATTCGTTAAGGAAATTTCAGAGTTCTTGACAGTAGGTCAAGAGGTCAAAGTCAAAGTGCTCACAATTGATGAGGCTGGTAAAATTAGCCTTTCAATAAAAAAAGCTTCTGAGGACAAACCTTCTGAATCTGAGGGACAACCAAGACCACAGAAACCTTATAATAAAGACGGTGGCAACCAAAGACGTGGTGGAAACCGCTCAAATGCAAATGTTTGGACTGGTCAAAAGCAGACTAACACTTCAAATGAAAATATGTCATTTGAAGAAATGATGAATAAGTTCAAACAAGTAAGTGACGAAAAAATGACAGATCTTAAGCGTTCATCTGAATCTAAGCACGGTGGCGGATTCAATAGACGCGGTGGTAATCGCCAATATAAATAATAATATTTGGCAGGGTGTGTTTTCACTCTGCCTTTTTTATTCGGAGTGAAAAATATGCGTGAAATTAGTGTTAAAGAGGTTGAAGCTGTTGTAGCTGAGCTTTGTATAAAGGCAAATAAAATTCTTCCAAGTGACCTCAGATGTCAAATTGAAAAGAGCGTAAATGCAGAGGAAATTCCTCTTGCAAAAAGTATAAATGAAAACCTTGTAAAGAATTTAGATGCAGCAATAAAGCTTGATATTCCAATTTGTCAGGATACAGGCATGGCTGTAATTTTCATTGAAATTGGACAGGATGTTCACTTCGTTGATGGTAATCTTTATGAAGCAATAAATGCAGGTGTTTCAAAAGGATACACAGACGGTTATCTTAGAAAATCAATAGTTGCAGATCCTTTAAGACGTGTTAACACTGGTGACAATACACCTGCAACAATTCATACATCAATAGTTCCAGGGGACAAGGTTAAAATTACTGTTGCACCTAAGGGCTTTGGTAGTGAAAACATGAGTAAGTTACGTATGCTTACTCCTGCAGCATCTGTTGATGATATTGTTGACTATGTTGTATCTGTTGCAAAAGATGCTGGAAGTAATCCATGTCCTCCAATGGTTCTAGGAGTTGGAATTGGTGGTGACTTTGAAGGCTGTGCAATTCTTGCCAAAAAAGCACTCTGTAGACCAGTTTCAGAAAGACATCCTGATGAGTTCTATAGAGACCTTGAAGAGAAAATGCTTAAAAAGGTAAATGAACTTGGTATTGGTCCTCAGGGATTTGGTGGAAATACAACAGCTCTTGCTGTAAATATTGAATATGGACCAACACATATTGCAGGTCTTCCAGTATCTGTAAATGTGGGTTGTCATGTTACAAGGCATGCATCGCAAACTATATAAAAATCTTTAGGTTTTTTAGCCATTATTAATCTTAATTAAGAAATATCATTGTGGTAAAATATTACCCTGGAGAATGAGAATGAGTATAAATTTTGTAGTTCCATGTCTTATGGGACTTGAATCATTAATTGCTGATGAATTGAAGGAAATTGGCGCAGAAAATGTTAGGGCAGAGAATGCAAGAGTTCTCTTTTCTGGAGACGAACACATACTTGCAAGAGCAAACATTTGTCTTCGTCATGCAGAGCGCATTCAAATACTTGTAGGTTCCTTTAAGGCAACAAGCTTTGAAGAACTTTTTGAAGAAACAAAGAAGCTTCCATTTGAGGAATGGATAGGCAAAGAAGATGCCTTCCCAGTTAAGGGTTATTCTTTAAATTCAAAGCTCTTTTCTGTTAGAGACTGTCAGGCAATTATTAAAAAGGCTGTAGTTGAACGACTTAAGTCAAAATATAAGCTTCCTTGGTTCCCTGAAACTGGAGCTAAATATCAGCTTCAATTTTCAATACTTAAGGACGTTGTCACAATTGTAATTGATACATCTGGTGCTGGTCTTCACAAGCGTGGATATAGACTTCAGTCAAATGATGCACCAATAAAAGAAACCTTGGCTGCATCGCTCTGTACACTTGCTAGAATTCGTGATTTCCACACTCTTTACGACCCAATGTGTGGCTCGGGTACAATTCCTATTGAGGGTGCCATGAAGGCTGTAAACATGGCTCCAGGACTCCATAGAACATTTGCCGCTGAAGCGTTTTCAAATATTCCAAAGGAAGTTTGGGCAGAAGAACGTACAAGAGCAATGGACCTAATTAATTTTGATTGTTCCTTTGAAGCTTTTGGTTCGGATATAGATGCTAGCACTATTGAAATTGCAAAAGAAAATGCTCGTCGTGCTGGTGTTGAAAATAAAGTTCACTTTGAAGTAAAAGATATTAAAGACTTTGAAAAGAAGTCTGAAAGAGGAACTATAATTTGCAATCCACCATATGGTGAAAGACTTCTTGATATTAAAGAAGCAAATGCAATTTATGAAACAATGGGAAGACTTTTTGTTCCAGAAAGAGGATGGGGTTATTACATCATTAGTCCATCTGAAGAATTTGAAAAAATGTACGGAAGAAAAGCCGACAAACGTAGGAAACTTTATAACGGCATGATTAAATGCCAAGTTTATATGTATTTTAAATAATGAAAAGAGGAGAGAAAAATGTCAATTTTTAAGAAAATGACAGAACTCGCATCTTGCAAGGTTCCAGATTTAGTACCTGCTAAAACAAGCGATGTTAATTTAGCTACTGGTAAGAAGGTTAAGCACTATTTCGTAATTAATCCTGTTGCTGGTAAAGGCCTTAAGTCAAACTTTGCAAAGGACATAGTTGAGCCAGCTTGTAGAGCAAAGGGTGTTGACTATGAAATCTATTTTACAAAGGCTCCTGG
>DCGS01000023.1:0-3245 GCA_002314645.1 Ruminococcaceae bacterium UBA1772 | reverse complement strand
GTAGCTGTTGTACCACTTGGATCAGGTAATGACTGGACTCGTCTCTTTGGTGACTTTGATATGTATCTTGATATTGAAAGCCAAATTGACGGTACTCCAATTCAAATTGACTGCATTAAAGCAGGCGATGAAATTGCTATTAACCAGGCATCTATGGGCTTTGATGCAGATGCTTGTGCTGTACAGGGTCAAATGAAGAAGCTTCCTGGCGTTGCTGGACATCTTTCATATTTCCTTGGTGGACTTTACTGTATGTTTACTAAGGTTAAGAATGACTATGATGTTACTCTTGACGGTAAGAAGATTGACGGTCCATTTATTTTTGTAGTTGGTGCTAACTCACGTTGGTATGGTTCTGGTATTCAGGTTGCTCCATTTGCAATGGTAGATGACCATATGCTTGACGTTGTTGCAATGAAGAGAAAAACTCCATGGATTGTAATGTTCAAGGTTATGATGTTTGACTGGCAGAACAATGCTACTCACGTACATCATAGAGACTGTGAATATCTTCGTGGTAAGAAGCTTGTTATCCATGACAACAAGATGAAGAATAACCACACTAATATTGACGGTGAGTGCCATAGAACAAATGACATTGTCATTGAACTTATTGAAAATGGTTTAACATTCAATATTCCAAAGAATTCTCCATATTTTGATGACGTAAAATCAGGAAAAATCAATGGTGATATTGTTGTTGACGAAAAGAAGTTCCGCCTTATTCGTGGAATTATCTAATTAAAAAGACAAGCGGCAGATATTTACTGCCGCTTATTTTTTAATAATAATTGTTTTCTCATCATATTATCTTATGGGTGAATATGATGAGTATTGTTACAAGATATGAAAACTTAATTGCTTCATTTATAGGTTTTATTTTTTTAATTCCACTTTGTTTTATTTTGATAAATATAAACCAAAAGATAAATATAGCGTCTTCAAATAGTACGACAAATAGTACTGTCAGAACAGTTATAATAGACGCAGGACATGGTGGCGAGGATGGCGGCGCTGTTGGTGTTGATGGTACAGCTGAAAAAGACTTAAATTTATATGTTGCACTAAAAGTATATGAATTGCTTAAAAATAATAATGTTAATACAGTTCTAACAAGATCTTCAGATATTTCACTTCATTCTGAAGAGGCTAAAACTATTAGAGAGAAGAAGGTATCTGACATACATAATAGGTTTTCAATGATTGAAAATACGGAAAACTGTATTTTCGTTAGTATTCATATGAATAAGTATTCAGATCCAAATTGCAAGGGTGCACAAATCTTTTATTCGCCAAATAATGAGGAGAGCAGTACACTTGCTAAATTTATTCAAGATAGAATAGTTAATGAAATTCAAAATGACAATAAAAGACAAATAAAGAAGTCTGGAAGTAGTATTTTTCTTCTTTATAATGCTACTGTTCCAGCGGCCTTAGTTGAGTGTGGATTTATTTCAAATCCAGACGAATTAAATTTATTAAAAACGAATGATTATAGAGACAAAATGGCTCTTTCAATATATAATGGAATCATGGACTTTTTAAATAAGGAAGAATAATTATGGCATCTAAAATCAAATCAATTTATGTTTGCGGAAACTGCGGATATGAAAATCCAAAATGGCTTGGTCGTTGTCCTCAGTGCAACGAGTGGGACACAATGCAGGAGGAGTTTAGAAGTAACACACCTGCATCCATTGCCAAGGTAAGTTCAGGCGTTAAAACTCGCGGTGTTTCACAGCAAATTGGAGAAATTCAAGCTGACAAAGAACACAGATACAAGACAGGTCTTTCTGAATTTGACCGTGTTCTTGGTGGGGGACTTGTAAAAGGATCTTTAGTCCTTCTCTCTGGCGATCCAGGCATAGGTAAAAGTACAATACTTCTCCAGGTATGTCAGCACTTAGGCTCCAGCCTTAAAATTCTATATGTATCAGGTGAGGAATCTGCACACCAAATTAAGCTTCGTGCAGATAGACTCGGTGTTAACACACCAAACCTCTACATAATGAGTGAAACAGACGTTGAAATAATTACAGAACATATGAAGGCTGAAAAACCAGACCTTGTAATTATTGACTCAATTCAGACTGTTATGCTTACAGAACTTTCTTCTTCATGTGGTAGTCTTACTCAGGTTCGTGAGTCAACAAACTTCATTATGCGTAATGCTAAGGATTTAAACATTCCTGTAATTATTGTTGGTCACGTAAATAAAGATGGTAACATTGCTGGTCCAAAGGTTCTTGAACATATAGTAGATGCCGTTTTGTATTTTGAAGGTGAAAGAAATCTTTCATATAGAATTCTTAGAGCAGTTAAAAACCGTTTTGGCTCTACAAATGAAATTGGTGTATTTGAAATGCTCGACACAGGTCTTAATCAGGTAGAAAATCCATCCATGATGATGCTCTCTGGCCGACCTCAAAATTCTTCAGGTTCTTGTGTTGCATGTATTATGGAAGGTTCTAGACCAATTATGGCGGAAGTACAAGGACTTGTAACACCAACATCTTTTGGTAACCCTAGACGTATGTGTAACGGATTCGACTACAACAGAATTAATATGATTTTAGCTGTTCTTGAAAAGCGCGGTGGATATTACTTCTCAAATGCCGATGTCTATCTTAACGTTATTGGTGGCCTTAAACTTAACGAACCTGCGTCTGATCTTTCTGTAGCTCTTGCACTTGTTTCAAGCCTTAAGGATGAAGTTGTTCGTGAAGATGTTTTGGCTTTTGGAGAAATAGGCCTTGCAGGTGAAATTAGATCTGTAAGTCATTGTGAGCAAAGAGTAAAGGAAGCTGCAAGACTTGGTTTTAAGAAGGTAATTATTCCAAAGGATAATTTGAAGAGTCTTTCAAAGAACATTTCAAAAGAAATTGAAATTGTTGGCGTTAAATACATTAGTCAAGCATTTGAGGCTGTTATATGATTAATGCAATTTGTGGAAAAGCGCCTCTGTGGCTCATAGACGCCTTTTTAAAGTTTGACGTGAACTTGATAGAAGTTGGAACATGTGGGGCGTTACCAAGCGCCACAGAGCATCATATAGACCAAATGGCATTCAAGTTTTCAAATAGTCATATATTTGTCGCTAATGAGTCAAAATTTTTACTTAATAAACTTAATAATTATGACTTTTCTGTAATAGATGAATCTTTGGGAAATAAATATCCTAAAGATGTGCTTCTAAACGTGTGTCAGGTTGGACACTTTCTGTTTTGTAATGAAAAGTATTCTTC
>DCGS01000011.1:2808-4069 GCA_002314645.1 Ruminococcaceae bacterium UBA1772 | reverse complement strand
GCACAAAGAGCAAAAACCATCATTAATGCCAACACAAGTGATATAATTTTTTTCATGATTATCCCTCTATTTAATATAATATTTTACTAATAAATATTGCGTATGTAATGTTACCATACACAAGGTTTAAAGTCAATTAACTTTAGACCCCTAAAAATTAATATTCTATTACGTTTTCTCCTTGCATCCGACACAAAAAAATAGTATCATTTACTAGCACAAGCTGGTGTGGCACAGTTGGTAGCGCAACTGATTCGTAATCAGTAGGTCAGCGGTTCGATCCCGCTCTCCAGCACCAAAAAAGCAGTTAGGAAAATCCTAACTGCTTTTTCTTTTTATGCTGCTACTTCAGACTCAGGAATTGCTACAATTCCGTCCTCTGACATTACGTAACCTGGAAGAGGTTTACGTGTCCATGGGTTAACATGATCATGATACTTGAGCATTCTGTAGAGGCAAACAATGTATACAATGTCGAATACAAGGCATGCTTCAATTAAGAATTTCATAAGTGGCATAAACTCGAAGTCTACGAAGATTGACCAGTTACAGCCATACTCACGAATCATTACAAGTGCGCCCATAAGTCCTGGTGCAATTGTGCCAAGGCACTTTGTAATTGCAATCCACATTGACTGTCCTGCACCGCTGCCCTTTCTATAGAGCATTGGAATGAAGAGTGATGAAATAAATATGTTCTGGAGATATGCTGCATATACGCCGTTGTGGTCTCCCCACTCGTTAACACTGAACATTACTGCACAGAATGAGCAGAATAAAATGAAGATAAGTTCAGGGTAAAAGAGTTTGTCTGGAGCATTTGGCATAGATGCCTTAAATTCGTCTCTACCATATTTAAACTTAAGGTAAAGAATTACACAGTCAAAGAGGAACCAAATTGCGTTTACAATACGCTGAACTCCTGTTTGAGCTGTAAGGTCAAGCATGCTGCCCTCTGGAACAATTGGAGAACCAAGGAATGCAAAGATGAACTCCCAAGACCAATTGAGTCCAAGAACCAAAAGAGGCATACCTGAAGTCTTGTGCTTGAAGCCGTAGTAGATAATGAGAATGTATGCTATTGTCCAGAAGAGTCCGCTGATGACGGTAAGAATGTCATAAAGAGGAACACCTGCTGGTACAGCAAGAGCTGCAATACTCATTTCTTCTCCGGTTTTAGGACTGATAACCATTGACAATGCGTTAAAGTCCATAAAATCATCTCCTATTTAATTTAGTTACTCCATTATACTCCTCCAAT
>DCGS01000011.1:856-2732 GCA_002314645.1 Ruminococcaceae bacterium UBA1772 | reverse complement strand
AAATATTCTCTTCTAAGATATCAAAAAAGTTTTCGAGCATTTCCTTGTCTTCCTCTGAACCTCTTTCACAGAAGGCAAGTGTCATTTCATTATTCATTGTTGTTGCAGACATTAATGAGAAAGGCTTGAATTTTACTGCGCCTGTCATGAAACCATCCACTGGTGCATTACCCTCTAAAGACAAAGCCTTAGTATCAAGTACACCAATATTGCTCATTGCAAGAAGTGGATTTGAATATCCAAGTTTAATTACTTCTTCAGCAAGTGCATATGGCATAATTCCGTAAGCTAAATCAAGAAGAGGTAAACCATAAAGGCCCTGGAATGAATCGCTCTTATTTTCCATATTTATATCTCTTACTCTTTCAAGAGCTCCAACCATGTCGTATGATTTTCCATCCAATGTGCAGCCCATAAATGCTGTGTGGTTTGTGTGCCCTATGCTTTCCATGTCAGAAAGATATCTTTTTCTAAGATCCATTGCGCACGAAACTGTAATGCTGTCATTCGCGTCGTAGTTTCCAATTTCGTAAACTGTCTGAAGGAATGCTGCCACCAAAACGTCATTCACAGTTGCACCAATTTTCTTTCCTGCACTTTTCATTTCAAGGAATGTATCACTAGATATTTTTCTCTTTACAATGAAAGACTTGTCACTGTCCTTTGGCTCCGCAAATGGAAGACCGTGCTTGTCCTTTGGCGATGGATTCTTGAAAAGCCTCTTTGCCTCTTTCGCCATTTCCTCATCCATCTGGCTATAGATTTCTCTGTGAGATCTAGACTTCTCTTCTTTAATTTCTACATTCTCACCATTTAAAAATTTGTCATATGTACTCATGAGCTCACTAAGGAATTCCTTCAAAGCGCCACCATCCATACACATATGATTAACTATAAGGCATACAGTTGACTGACCCTTGAAATTGAAAATCTTAACCTTCATCTGAACGTTATTTTCAGGCTTAATTTCCTGAAGAAGAAATGCCTCAACAGCAGCGTCCAAATTAATTGGATTATTTAAAACTGAAAAAACTTCACTCTTTGAATACTCATTTTCAAGCCAGTATGGATTCACTGGATTATATACAAAGCTTGAATGGAGGACTGGATTTTCATCAATTAATTTTGTAAGAGCCTTTCCAAAAGTTTCTGTATCTATTAAAAAATCATATGTCAAAGAAACGTGTACCATTCTGTCATTATATTTTCTAAACATGTAATGCATTTTATCCCAAAGTTGTGTCATTAACTTTTTCATATTATCACCTACGATTATTAAAATTCCAAGTACCTACGGCACTTGTTGGCTTCAGTATAAGTGACAATATTCGACAATGCAATCTCCTAATAGTAGAATTCACTCTACTGTTAGTAGATGTAAAATTCTACCAATAATAGAATAAAAGGTGTGGAGAATTTTCTCTCCACACCTTCTCTACTCTTCTATTTGTTCTGCAAGGCTCTCCCACTTTTCCATAGCAGTGGTGAGGGCCTCATCTTTTTCTGCCAGTAAATTTGTAAGCTCAGTTATCCTTTCATAGTCTGTTGAAATTTCAGGATCTGAAAGTTTTTCGTGAAGCTCTTCAATTTCCATTTCAAGAGTTTCAATTTCTTTTTCCGTATTTCTAAATGCGGTTTTCAGCTTTGTCATTTCGGAACGTTTTTTCTTTTGTTCCTGATACGACTTTCCGCCAGCACCCATTTCTTTTTGTGGGGCCGCTTTAGTTTCAGCTGGAACATCAATTAGACTTTCAACATATGTGTCATAGTTTCCTATTACAACATTTGTACCGTTTGACTTAAGCTCAACAATTTTATTTGCAAGTCTATTTATGAAATATCTATCATGGGAAATTACAAGTAAAGTTCCCGTATA
>DCGS01000011.1:0-772 GCA_002314645.1 Ruminococcaceae bacterium UBA1772 | reverse complement strand
AAATTACACCTTTTGAGCATTAATTTACAAAGAGAAACCTTTGCTCGTTCTCCACCAGAAAGGACAGAAATTTCATCAAACACCTTGTCATTTTTAAAGCCAAATCTTGCAAGTGCACTTCGAACTTCTGTGTCACTTAAAGAAGGGAATGCATCGTGCACTTCATCCTTTATAGTCTTTGTCATAGAAAGACCAAGTTGATGCTGATCAAAGTAGCCTATTACAACACCAACGCCAAATGTTACGCCTCGACCCTTTTTCATTATCTGTTTAATAAGAGTCGTTTTACCAACTCCATTTTCACCTACAATGAAAACTGAATCGCCTTTGCGAACATCAAACTCTACATTTTCATAAAGAGTTTTTCCAGGGAACTGCATTACAAGATCCTTGACAGAGAGAACCTCTTCTCCACTTTCAGAATATGGGGAGAAACTAAATGTAATATCATTTCTCTCCTTCTCTGGTTTTTCAAGACCAGCAAGCATTCTGTCAATTTGCTTTTGCTTGCTCTCTGCAGTCTTTATATTCTTTTCCCTGTTCCATCTTTTCTGCTGTTCAATAATGCCTTCAATGCGTTTAACCTCGGCCATGGTATTGTCATAGTTTCTTTCTATGGCATATTCCATTTCTTCACGAAGCTGCATATGGCGGGTATAATTTCCTTCTGTTAAGAAAACCTTACCCGTATAAATTTCTGCAACCTTGTTGCAGATTTTATCAAGAAAATATCTGTCATGAGAAATTACAAGTGCCGTAATTTTGCTCCCTA
>DCGS01000046.1:9951-20286 GCA_002314645.1 Ruminococcaceae bacterium UBA1772 | reverse complement strand
CTTTTAATTGTCAACACAATTTTCAGGCACAACTTTAATTATTAAAACCTCTGTTGGATTTCCCCAACGTGGCACTATTCCACCTGTGTTAGAAAGGCCTGTTCCAACAATCAGTTTGTTGTCATGAAAACCATAAGTATATTTAGGAAATAGTCCTTGGTTAGGTGCAAGCACACCATGTCCCAAAACTCTTATTTGACCGCCATGAGCATGACCAGACAAAATCAAATCAATATTTCTTGTTTTGAGTTCATGCTTATATGTTTCTGGATGATGAGATAGACAAATTTTAAAAGAATCCGTCTTTTCAAAATCATCTACCCAATCAAAATTTTCGTATGGAATCTGTCCACCAAGGCGGAAAGCATCGCCCATAAATCCCAAGTCAACAAAATCATTTTGAAGGACAACCGCACCTGTTTTTTCAAAGTCTTCCTTTGTTAAAACTGGAAACTTAATTTCATGATTTCCAAGAGACATATATGTTGGTGCAAGCTTCATGCATCCCTCTAAAAAAGGAATTGCAAGGTCATATATTTTTTTGTGCCTATCCACTAAGTCGCCTACAACAAATATGACTTCAACATTTTCACTCTTTACAATATCAAAAGCAGGAGCCATGTTCTTTTTTCTGTTATGAAAATCTGAAAGCATGGCAAAGGTATGAGGACTTTTAACCTTTGTTGACTTAACAGTATACTCTGTTTTAATCATCAAAACTCCTCCTCTTCCTCAGGAAAACCTGGAATGTATGCTTTCAATTTATTCATAACCCTTATGCTACAAAGAGCATCTATTACAAGACCTTCTTCTGTGTATTCTTCAGAGAATACAGTGCCGTCTTCACGAACTATGTTTGAAGGGCCCATATCTGAATATGGGAATAAGTAAGTGGCTCTTGCTCTATCTGGAGGGAGCGATTCATCTATGGCCTTTAGAAGTTCATTAATTCCCGTTCCCCTAAGAGCTGAAATGAATACTGTTCGACCAATTGTTGGAATGTCATCTGTATTGTAGAGCAAATCCGCCTTGTTCATTACAGAAACAATTGGCTTACCAGATGCACCAAGTTCATTAAGTAATTCTTCGGTTACTTTAAGATGCTCTGCGTATTCGGAAGAGGATGCGTCGCACACATTGAGGATTACATCGGCACATGCTGCTTCTTCAAGCGTCGACTTAAACGCCTCAACCAAATTATGAGGCAGACGCCTAACAAGACCAACTGTATCTATGAGCATAACCGAACGTCCTGATGGAAGTTCAAGAGCTCTTGAGGTTGGGTCAAGCGTTGCAAAAAGCATATTTTCCGCAAGTACGCCCGCATCCGAGAGTCTATTCATAAGCGTTGACTTGCCCGCGTTTGTATAACCAACAATAACGACCGTTTGCACGCCATCTTTTTCACGTCTGCGGCGCATGTTATTTCTACGCTTTTCAACTTCCTTAAGCTCGTCTGATATGGAATCTATTCGGCGTCTAATATGACGCTTGTCACTTTCGAGCTTGCTTTCACCTGGACCTCGCGTTCCAATTCCGCCGCCAAGTCTTGAAAGGGCAAGTCCCTGCCCGCCCAGCCTTGGTAGCCTATACTTAAGCTGAGCAAGCTCAACTTGGAGTTTACCTTCTTTAGATCTAGCTCTCTGAGCAAAAATATCTAAAATTAAAGTCGTTCTATCAACCACTCTAAACCCTGTGAACTTCTCAATATTTCTCTGTTGAGAAGGGGTAAGTTCATCATCAAAAATTAGTGTGTCAATATCCTGATATTGATAGAACTCTTTTATTTCTTCAAGCTTTCCCACTCCCAAAAACAGTGCAGCGTCTGGTGCAGGTCGTGCCTGAATTACCTTTGCAATAACCTCTGCGCCAGCAGTTCTTGCAAGCTCTTCAAGCTCATCTATTGAAATGTTTGCGTCAAACTTCCCTGTGTCCACCGAACACAGAATGGCGCGTTCTTTTCTTTCATTACTTTCGTTCTCGTACATAAATACCTCTTTATAGTGAGAATACTATTCCTATTACCGCGCCAACGGCAATGTAGGCAATAGGATGAATTTTCTTCAATGGCTTTATATTCATTATAACAAACGCTACTGCGAACAATGCAAAATAAAGTAAATTGAAGTTTTGGAAGGACGGAAGTCCCGTTCCAACAAAGCCTGGAAAAACAGCAGCAATAAACACTGAAAAACAAGCAGAGAAAAGAAGTCCTATTGCCGCCGCTCTAATAGAGGCAAACGCCTTTTGAACCTTTTCATTAGTTTTGTATTTTTCCCAAATTCTTGAAATTATAAGCACCACAACAAAAGATGGTGTAACAAGGCTTAATGTTGTAAGAATTCCGCCAATAACCCCATGTGAAAAATACCCCGCATATGTGGACATATTTACACCCATAGGGCCTGGTGTTGACTCGGCAACGGCAACCATATTAGCAAGATCCGAATGGCTGAACCATTCAGGATGATGATTTGACATTCTTACAAGGAATGGCAAGGTTGCAAGACCACCACCAACGGAGAAAAGACCCGTTTTAAAAAATTCAAAACAAATTCTAAGAAGACTAGACATTGCTCTTTGCCTCCTCTTCTTTTGGAAGTTTTATAAAGAAAAGTCCAAACAGGCCACTCACAATAACAATTATTATTGGAGATGCGCCAAAGAATGCAACCATTAAGAATGATGCAATTGCAACACCAAGCTGAACGCTTGACTTAATAGCTGACTTAAACATGTTTATGCAAGTTCTTAAAATAAGGGCTGCAACAACAATTCTTACTCCTCCAAACGCATGAATAACATATTCATTTTCAGCAAAATTGGAAAAGAATGCTGCAATAATTGTAATAATAATTATGCTTGGAGTAACTACACCAAGAGTTGAAAAAAGTGCTCCAAAAAAACCTTTTGTTTTATTTCCAATAAATGTTGCAGAGTTAACTGCAATCACACCTGGAGTGCACTGACTCATTGAAAAAATATCAAGAACCTCTTCTTTTGTACTCCAATTATGTTTATCTACAACTTCTCGTTCAATAATAGGAAGCATTGCATATCCACCGCCAAAGGTGAAGAGTCCTATTTTAAAGAAGGTAAAAAACAACTCGAATAACCTTTTCATTTCACACCTCGTTATATTCTGCCAAGCAACACGTCAGTAGAAACGTCTAAAACATTGGCAATGGCTGCAAGCTCGTAATCGTTTATAGTTCTGTGCTGACCCTCAATTTTCGAAAGCACTGAACTAGTCATTTGAACGCCTTGAAGAGCAAGCGATTCAAGCATTTCAACCTGCTTAATTCCCTTCTCTTTTCTCATATATTCAATCTTCAGTCCGCATATATTTTTATTTCCTCGGATTTGATCTCTAGTTCTCATTAGGAATACTCCTTTTTTCTAAAATGACAAAATAATTATACGAGTAAAATGGCTTTAAATCAATCTTTTATATATTATATTTATTGAATAAAGTACGTTAAGGTGTTATACTATTTGATAACAATTTTAGAAACAAAGTGGCTAACACCACTAAGGAAACAAAAATCTGTGTAAAAATTAAAGCTAAAAGAGGCGTATTTATGAAAAAAACATACGACAGTGACATTAACCTCACTATGCTCACAGACTTTTATGAGTTAACAATGGCAAACGGCTATTTCAAGAATGGCTTTGAGGACACTATAGGATATTTTGATATGTTCTATAGAAACATCCCTGACAAAGCCGGTTTTGTAATTATGGCTGGTGTTGAACAGGTTGTAGATTATTTAAACAATCTCAAATTTACTGAGGATGACATTGAATACCTTAGAAAAAGAAACTTCAGTGAAGAGTTCCTCGACTATCTCCGCAATTTCAAATTCCAGTGTGACGTATGGGCAATTCCAGAAGGCACACCTATTTTCCCTGGAGAAGTAATTGTTAAGGTTCGCGGACCTATCATTCAAGCTCAGTTCCTTGAAACAATGATCCTCCTCATAATTAATCACCAAAGCTTAATTGCTACAAAAGCAAACAGAATTGTACGTGCTGCAAACGGACGTACAGTTATGGAATTCGGCTCACGTAGAGCACAAAGTGCACAGGCTGCCATTTTAGGCGCACGTGCCGCTTACATTGGTGGTTGTGTTGGTACTGCTTGTACAATTGACGGACGTGACTATGGCATTCCAGCCCTTGGCACAATGGCTCACAGCTGGGTTCAGCTTTTCGACACTGAAATAGATGCCTTCCGTGCATACGCGCGTGAATATCCAGACAGCTGTACTCTTCTTGTAGACACATACAACGTATTAAAGTCAGGTATTCCAAATGCCATAAAGGTATTTAACGAAGAGGTTGTTCCAAGAGGATTCAGACCAAAGGGAATTAGAATTGACTCAGGAGATATTACCTATCTTTCAAAGAAGGCAAGAAAAATGCTCGACGAAGCAGGCTTTGAAGACTGCCAAATTGTTGCATCTAATTCACTTGATGAATACATCATTAGAGACATGCTCCTTCAGGGCGCAAAGGTAGACTCATTTGGTGTTGGTGAAAGACTCATTACATCTTCATCTCACCCTGTACTTGATGGTGTATACAAGCTCACAGCAATTGAAAAAGACGGAAAGTTAATTCCAAAAATTAAGATTTCTGAAAACGTTACAAAGATTACAACTCCATGTGCTAAAAATGTATATCGTCTTTATGACAAAGAAACAGGCAAGGCAGAAGCTGACCTCTTAACACTTCAGGATGAAGTTATTGATGAAAACGAGCCATATGTTTTATTCGATCCAAACTACACATGGAAGCAGAAGAAAATTACAAACTTCACAGCAAGACCTCTTCTTGAGAAAATCTTTGAAAACGGTGAATGTATATACGAAAAGAAGGATGTAAAAGAAATTCAGAAGTACTGCAAAGAGCAAATTGACACTCTTTGGGACGAATGTCTTCGTTTTGAGCATCCTCACAAGTACTATGTTGACCTTTCACAGAAGCTCTATGATGAAAAATACAGACTCCTCAAGGAGCACAGTTCAAAATTATGAGTTCTAGAAAATACACTTCAGTCATTTGGGACTTAGACGGGACCCTTCTTTACACTTTAGAGGACCTAAAAAACAGTGTTAACCATGCCCTTAAGACTTATGGTTTTCCAGAAAAAAGTTTAGAGGACATTCGCGTTTCTGTAGGAAATGGAATAAGAAATCTTGTTTCAAAATGCACTCCAGAGGGTGAAAACAATTCAAACTTTGAAGAGATATTCACCCTTTTCCAAGAACACTACAAAGAGCACAACCTTGACTCTACAAGGCCATATGACGGAGTCATTGACATAATCAATGCTCTAAAAAAAGAAGGCATAAAGCAAGCCATAGTATCAAACAAAGTTGACTATGCGGTAAAGCTTTTAAACGATGAATTTTTTGGTGTTGACTATGCAATTGGAGTGCAGGACGGTCTTTCAAAGAAGCCCGCACCAGATATGGTTCTAAAAGCAATGGAATCCATTGGTGCTCAAAAAGAAAAAACCGTCTACATAGGCGACTCTGAAGTAGACCTAAAAACTGCAAGAAACACAGGACTTCCTTGTATTACAGTTTTGTGGGGCTTTAGAACTGAAGAAGAATTAGAACCTCATAAACCAGAAACAAAGGTCTTTAGCCCAAAAGATTTACTAAAAGAAATAACAAAAACACCTTCACAAGCGTGAAGGTGTTTTTCTTTTAAATCTTATTTCTTTTTTCTCTTAATGTTTTTAATAGACATAAATATTGCATCTACAAGACCAACTATTAATAACACTGCATCATATACTAGGCAAAGCCATGGCATATCATAAATAACAGCAAAAGCAAGAAGTGGTGTTGCAAACGCAACAATTAATATGCTTTTTCCAATAAATTCTTTTTGAAATGCTGCATATTCGTTGTCTGGAGTTTTAGATAATCTTTCTGTTCCCGACTGGAACAAAAAGCCTCGTCCAGTTATAAGTAAAAATGATACACCAGCAAGAGCAAGTGAAATATTTCCAACAAAGAACAGTGTAATTAAATCAACTATACCCATACTAATCATCACCTTTGTTTTTATTTTCTAACCATTTAGGATTTGATCTACCATAAATGTATGCACTATGTGCCATTTTCTGAGCGAGTTTCTTTGTAAGAGCCCTCTTTTTCAGCCTCCACTGCCAGTTGCCACCAAGAACACCTGGAACATTCATGCGTGACTCAGCACCAAGTGCCAAATAGTCCTGCATTTGTGTAATGAAGAGCTTTGAAACGGAGCTCATACCGCCTCTTATTATTCCAGTACTAAAACCTTCTTCTTCGTTAAGACCAAGATATTCTATGGCAAACTTTACATCGTCTTTATCTGCCTCTTGTCTCCAAGCCATAACAGGAGTATTATCATGTGTTCCAACATAGCAAACACAGTTTTCAGTATAAGTATGTGGAAGATAATTACTTGGCTCTCTGGAATCAAAAGCAAATTCTAAAACCTTCATTCCAGGAAGACCTGAGTCACGAAGAAGGTCACGTACTTCTTGAGTTAAGAAGCCAAGATCCTCAGCAATAAACTGCATATTGGAGAACCATGAAGTCATAACTCCTACGAAATCCATTCCAGGACCTTTGACCCAACGACCATCCTTTGCAGTTTCTGCATCCGCAGGAACAGCCCAGTAGCTTTCAAAGCCTCTGAAATGGTCAATTCTAAGAACATCATAAAGGACAGAAGCACCTGCAATACGTCTAATCCACCAACCGTATCCATCTTGCTTCATTGCGTCCCAGTTATAAAGCGGATTTCCCCAGAGTTGTCCATCTGCACTAAAATAATCAGGTGGAACACCAGCAACCTCAATTGGTCTGTTCTCTGAATCAAGCTGGAAGCAGCCTGGATTTGCCCATACATCAGCAGAATCCATTGCTACATAAATTGGAATATCCCCAATTATGCCAATGCCCTTCTCTTTTGCATAAGAGCGAAGAGCATTCCACTGCTTATAGAAAAGGAACTGAACATATTGGAAAAATCTTACATCTTCATTTAAAAGATCAGTGTAGTATCTAACCGAATCTGGTCTTCTAAGTCTAATGTTTTCATCTTCCCATTCTGTCCATGGCTTCATATTGAAATGATATTTAAGAGCCATAAAGAGTGAATAGTCTGTGAGCCATTCAGAATTTTCAGAAGCAAATGTAAAGAATTCTTGAGTATTTCCAGAAAGGCCACGTTCTACAGCCTTGCGGAGTACATCAAATCTGTTGTTATATATTGCTTCATAGTCAACCTTTTCTGAATCCGTTCCAAAAAGCTTTGGCTTGATTTCCCCTTTTAAGAGAAGACCGTCTTCCACGAGCATATCAAGATCCACATAGTATGGATTGCCCGCAAAGGTTGAAAAGCTTTGATATGGAGAATCTCCATAGCTTGTTGGTCCAAGAGGAAGCATCTGCCAATATGACTGGTTGGCGTCAAAAAGGAAGTCAACAAAATCATATGCAGCCTTACCAAGGGTGCCTATTCCATAAGGAGATGGTAATGCCGAAACTGGCATTAAAACTCCACAACTTCTCTGTATGTTCACTAAATTCACCTCAAAAAGAAAACGGGCTCCCCAAATTGGGGAACCCGTTGTAGTTTACCCCTATTACAGAAGTCTCTTTGCAAGTTCTTCTGGATCTGTTGAATAAAGGAGTGTATCTTTTCTTGAAATTCTACCACTCTGATAGAGTTCAATAAGATGGTCATCCATTGTCTGCATGCCCTGCTTCTTACCACTCTGCATTGCACTTGGAATCTGATAGTTCTTACCTTCACGAATAAGGTTTCGAATGGCAGAGTTTGCAAGCATAACTTCAAATGCAGCTACACGTCCGTTACCGTCAATTGTTGGAACAAGACGCTGTGAAACAACTGCTTCAAGTACCATTGAAAGCTGTACACGGATTTGATCCTGCTGATCTGTTGGGAATACGTCAATTACACGGTCAATAGTCTCAGCACATCCAATTGTATGAAGTGTTGAAAATACAAGGTGTCCTGTTTCAGCTGCTGTTACTGCAGTACTGATTGTTTCAAGGTCA
Organism: Ruminococcaceae bacterium UBA1772; assembly: GCA_002314645.1. Taxonomy (GTDB): domain Bacteria; phylum Bacillota; class Clostridia; order Oscillospirales; family Acutalibacteraceae; genus UBA1227. Next base: position 12,199 of record DCGS01000046.1, on the reverse strand, counting down.
CGCATTTCTCCTACAAGGATAACATCAGGGTCTTCACGAAGAGCTGCACGAAGAGCTGCAGCATATGAACGTGTATCTACGCCGATTTCTCTCTGGTTAACAATTGATTTATTATGTCTGTGAAGATACTCAATAGGGTCTTCAAGAGTAATAATATGAGCATTAAGGTTATCATTAACCATGCCAATTAATGAAGCAAGTGTTGTTGACTTACCAGAACCTGTAGGACCTGTTACAAGTACAAGACCACTCTTCTTTTGATAAAGGTCAATTACTGGCTGTGGAACTCCAAGGTCTCTAGGGTTTGGAATTTTTGAACCTACAAGACGGAATACAGCAGCTGTTGTACCTCTCTGTCTAAATACGTTAACACGGTAACGACCCATTCCTGCAAGACCAAATGAGAAGTCGATTTCACCGCGCTCAGCAAAGGTTTTCTTTTGGAAGTCTCCCATAATACCTTTTACTAATGCTTCTACGTCTTCAGCCATAAGTCTTGGCTCGTTAGGGATTGCCATCATTGCGCCGTGAACACGCATAAGTGGTGGTACACCAACGGTAATATGAACGTCAGATGCCTTTGAATCTTCGGCAATCTTTAAGAGTTCGGGTAATGTCATATTAAATTCCTCCTATATTAAACGAAAAAATGTTACAAATACACTTTGATTTTATCATAAGGTTATAAAAAATACAAGTAATTAAAAGAACTTTTTGTCAATTTTAACTATACATTTACAACAGATTAGTTGTTCTTCCCTGGATTACATTTCTTTTTTCAAATTCACAACTCAAAGTATTGAGTACTTTTCGTTTATTACCACTCCATATAGGGGCAATAAGTATATTTTTAGGTCCGTCGCCTGTTATTCTATGAATGACAATATTCTTTGGAATTTCAGGAATAACTTCACACAAAATATCCATATACTCGTCCATTTCAAGGACTTTAAACAGGCCATCTTTGTAGTCTTTTGCCAAATCCGTGTTTTGGAGAACATGTAAAAGTTGAATTTTTATTCCCCAAATTCCACTGTCACATGCAAAGCGAACAGTTTCTTTTACATCTTTTACCGTTTCGTTTGGCAAACCAACAATTATATGAGCAACGACCTTTATTCCTATACCAACCAGTTTTTCTACAGCTTCTTTAAATACCTCATTTCCATAACCACGCCTAATGTATTTTGCTGTGTTTTCATTTGAGGTTTGAAGACCGAGTTCCACCCAAACTGGTTTAATATTTGCAAGTCTTTGAAGCATTTGAAGAACGTTATCTTGTAGACAGTCAGGTCTTGTTGCAATAGATAAAATTTCTACCTCAGGGCGATTCATTACCTCAGTGTAGAGTTTTTCTAAATATTCTATATCTCCATATGTGTTCGTAAAGCTTTGAAAGTATGCAATATATTTATTCCCACTATTTTTGCTTGAAATACGAGCCTTTGCTTTTTCAAATGCCTCATCTATATTGTCTAAAGTTATTTTCTCAGCAAAATCGCCCGAACCACCATTTGAGCAAAAAATACATCCTCCATATGACAGAAAGCCGTCTCTGTTCGGGCATGTACAGCCCGAATCAAAAGACAGCTTATATACTTTTTCTCCGTATTCTGTTTTTAGATAATTTGAAAGAGAATAATATCTATCCAATTTTCTGTTCCTTTTAAATTACTTTTGCAAGGAAAGACTTAAGTCTTTCTGACTTTGGATTATCAAATATATCTTCTGGTGTACCTTCTTCTACTATTTGGCCAGCGTCCATAAATAGAACACGGCTTGCAACCTCACGAGCAAAGCCCATTTCATGAGTAACGACCACCATTGTCATGCCCTCTTTTGCAAGGTCCTTCATAACTTCAAGAACCTCACCAACCATTTCTGGGTCAAGAGCAGATGTTGGCTCGTCAAAAAGCATAACCTCTGGTTCCATGCAAAGAGCACGAACTATTGCAATACGCTGCTTCTGTCCACCAGACAACTGATTAGGATATGCTGTTGCTCTATCTTTAAGGCCAACTCTTTCAAGAAGTCCCATAGCCTTTCCATCAGCAGCTTCCTGAGTCATACCAAGAAGTGTTGTTGGAGCAATAGTCATATTTCTAAGTACAGTCATATTTGGGAAAAGATTAAAGTGCTGGAACACCATACCCATCTTCTGTCTGTGCTTATTTATATTTACCTTCTTGTTTGTAATATCAACATCGTCAACCTTTATAGTTCCGCCTGTTGGAAGTTCAAGAAGATT
>DCGS01000046.1:8386-9824 GCA_002314645.1 Ruminococcaceae bacterium UBA1772 | reverse complement strand
ATTCCGCCCTTAAAGTGCTTTTGAAGGCCTCTAACTTCAATTATTGTCTCATTCTCAGTCACCACTACGAAGCCTCCTCTCAAGTCTTCCTACGAGCGATGTAAGGATCATTACAACAACAAGATAAATTGCCGCAACAGTTAAAAGTGGAAGGAAGTATGAATATGTACGTCCAGCAATTACATTGCCGGCCTTTGTCAAATCCATTACGCCAACATAACCTGCAACAGATGTCTCTTTAAGAAGTGCAATAAACTCGTTACAAAGAGTTGGAAGAACTGCTTTAATCATCTGTGGAATGATGATATATCTCATAGTTTGGAAATAGTTAAATCCGAGAGAACGTCCAGCCTCAAACTGTCCGTTATCAATAGACATAATTCCGCCACGGAAGATTTCTGCAACATATGCACCAGAGTTAACACCGAATGCAAATATACCTACTGGTGTACCATCCTTTGCAGAAACAAAAATGAGGAAATATGCAATCATGAGCTGAACAACAACAGGTGTTCCACGGATTACAGTTAAATAAATTTTACAAATAATATTGAGGAATCCAAGAATATAGTAGCCTGGGCCACCCCTACGTTTCATAGACTCTTTATTTTTGTCAAATGAGGAACGAATGGATGCTACGACAATACCAATAACTACACCAAGAACTAATGCGCCTGCTGTAATTAAAAGAGTGTTAAAAAAGCCGTCGATTATTTGCTCATATCTGTTGCCTTGGATAAAGACAAAGTCAAACTCATGAGCTAAATCTTGAAACATTTCATTCTCTCCTTTCTAAAAAATTAAAATAAGGGCGGTTTATTGCCGCCCTTATGTTTTACCAAGAATTCAATTAGTCAGCTGTAATATACTTGTCAACAACCTTCTGAACTGAACCGTCAGCAATGAGTTCCTTAAGAGCATCATTTACAGCTGTCTGAAGAGCTGTGTTGTCCTTAGCAAAGCTAATAGCATAGTCTTCGTCAACCCATGTTCCTTCAAGAATCTCAAGGCCTTCGTTTGCAGCAACATAAGCCTTAGCTGGTTCATTATCAATGATTACGCAATCTACCTTACCTGACTTAAGTCCTTCAACTGCAAGTCCACCGTTTGCATAACGTGTAACAGCGTCTTCACCGTAGCCACCGTTTTCAGGTGTGTCTGAAGCATAAAGGTCACCAGTTGTACCCTGCTGAACACCAATCTTGTGCTTTGCACCATCAATATCGTCAATTGACTTGATTTCAGAACCAGCCTTAACAATAACAACCTGTACGCCCTTAGCATAAGAATCTGAGAAGTTTACCTTCTGCATACGTTCTTCGTTTACTGTCATACCAGCCATGCCCATGTCATACTTGCCCTGCTGAACGCCAGGAATGATTGAATCGAATTCAATATCCTGAATTTCAAGTGTAAGGCCAAGCTTTTCAGCAATAAG
>DCGS01000046.1:0-8286 GCA_002314645.1 Ruminococcaceae bacterium UBA1772 | reverse complement strand
TTAAGAGAGTTGTCGTCAGTTGGCTCTGCTGGAGCTTTTGAACAAGCTGCAAATGCAAGAAGCATTGTAAGGCAAAGAACAACTGAAAGAATTTTTCCAAACTTTTTCATTTTAATATCTCCTTTTTAATTAGAGTTAAACCGTGTGTTCCAATTAGAACAACGTTTTAATTATACTTTATTACTTATATTTATGCAAGAAAAATGCATACATATACAAGCCTAGCATCAATCGCTCGCTTTATTCTTTGTATTTATATTCAAAAGAACAACTGCCATAACCACACAGAGAATACCAAGGAAGCCGAAAATATCAGGATATTCGGCAAATACAATTGCACCAACAATAGTGGCTGCAACGGGTTCCACGGAGGCAATTATTGATGCCTTTGAAGGTTTAATAAAGGTAAGTCCTGTTGTGTACAAAATGTATGGTAACAATGAAACTACAAAAGACATGAGGACCATTATTAAAACAAATTTTATGCTTGAGGTTTTCTCTGCAGCTGCAAACACTTCCGAAGGATGGAAAAATGTCATTGAACCGACTGTTGCAAAAAGGAATGTGTATGTGGTCATAGTAACAGGTTTATAGCCTTTGTTAATTGATATCTGACCAAAGATGCTATAAAGCGCATAACCGAATGCGGAAAGGAGTCCTGTAACAAGTGCATTAGTAGGAATTCCCTCACCAGAACCAATTATTCCAGCGGTGAAAACACAGCCAAGGAAGGCAACCACACATGCGAGCACCTTTACCAGCGTTATCTTGTCCTTAAAGAGCACAGCGGAAATTAGCATAACAATTGCAGGCGCTGCATAAAGAAGAACTGCCGCAACAGAGAGCGATGTTTTTTGAATAGTGCTGAAATAACACACAGAGAAAAAATCCATGCTTATAAAGCCCGCTCCAGCAAATACCCAAATATCTTTTGGGTTTATTTTAAGCGCTTCCCTATTGAATATTAGGCAGTAGAGAACAAGAACCACCGCAGCAAAAAGCATTTTAAATACAGTTATTTGAAGTGATGAAAGTCCAAGTCCCGTAAAATATCTTACAAAAATACCAGTAAGACCCCAAGATGTTGCCGCTGCAACAACAAGCAACGTACCTATTAATTCATTTTTTTCACTTTTCATTTTGAGTCTCCTGCCAAGTTAACTTACATGTTCAAACTGGCTGTTATAAAGTTCAGCATAGAAGCCATTCAAAGCCATGAGCGATTCATGCGTACCCTGTTCAACAATGTCGCCGTCTTTAATGCAAAGAATTAAGTCAGCATTCTTAATTGTTGAAAGTCTATGGGCAATTATGAAGCTTGTTCTACCCTTCATAAGGTTATCCATTGCCTTTTGAATCATTACTTCTGTTCTTGTATCAACTGAACTTGTTGCCTCATCAAGAATAAGAATTCTTGGGTCAGCAAGAATTGCACGAGCAATTGTTAAAAGCTGCTTTTGACCCTGAGAAATATTACTTGCCTCTTCATTAATTATCATGTCATATCCAGAAGGAAGAGTTCTAACGAAGTGGTCAACCTGAGCCGCCTTTGCGGCTTTTATGATATCTTCTTCAGTAGCATCAAGCTTTCCGTAACGAATATTGTCCTTAATTGAACCGCTATAAAGCCATGTATCCTGAAGAACCATTCCAAATTCCGAACGAAGATCTTTTCTATCAAAATCAGCAATGTTGTGACCATCTACTAAAATTTCACCGTCAGTTAAGTCATGGAATCTCATAAGGAGTTTAACCATTGTTGTTTTACCTGCACCTGTAGGTCCAACAAGGGCAACCTTCATACCAGGTTTAACATCTGCAGAGAAATCTTTAATAACAATCTTGTCTGTGCCTTCATAGCCAAACTTAACATGGTTGAAAGTAACCTGACCAGAAAGTTCAGCATCTGCTACATTAAACTTTACGTCAATTTCAGGCATTTCTTCTTCTGCAAGGAATTCAAACACACGCTCAGACGCAGCAATAACTGCCTGGAACTGGTTTGAAACCTGAGCAAGCTGAGTTATAGGCTGAGTGAAGTTTCTAATATACTGGATGAATGCTTGAATACCACCAACGGTCATTGTGCCGTTTGATGTCATTGAAGCACCCACAATACACACTGCAACATAACCTAAGTTTCCAACAAAGGTCATAAGAGGTTGCATTGTTCCTGACAAGAAACTTGCTCTCCAGCTTGCTTCATAAAGACTGTCATTGTCCTTCTTGAAGTTTTCAAGTGCATTCTCTTCGCCGTTGAATGCTTTTACAATCAAATGACCGCCATACATTTCTTCTACCTGGCCATTAACTGCACCAAGGAATTTCTGCTGACGTTTAAAGTGCTTTTGAGAAATTCCTATAATTCCAAATACAACAACCGCTGATACAGGCAAAATGCAAAGTGCAAGAAGCGTCATCTTAACACTAATTGAAAGCATCATAATGATTACGCCAACAACTGTTGTGAAAGAAGAAATGGCCTGAGTCATTGTTTGGTTTAAGTTTAAGTTAATTGTATCTACGTCGTTGGTTATACGAGATAATACATCGCCATAGCTTACGCGGTTGAAATATGAAACTGGAAGGCGATTAATTTTTTCTTCAATAGAAGTTCTAAGATTTTTAGCAACCTCTGCGGAAACATCGGCCATAATAAAACCTTGAACAAACTGAAAAAGTGAACTTACCACATAAAGTCCAACGCAAGCTAAAAGAACCTTTCCAATAACGGTAAAGTCAATTCCTTCGCCCACGCCTGTCATAACAGCAATGAGGCCTCTAGCAAGTTCATCTGTTGCCTTTGCAAGAACCTTTGGGCTGAGGATTGTAAACACTGTTCCCAAGGCTGCAAAGAATGCAACAACTAAAATCCTAAATTTAAAAGGAGCAAGGTAAGAGACGAGTCTTTTTACTCCGCCCTTCATATCCTTTGGTTTATCTGCAATGAAATTTTTGCTGTGTTTCATTGGTCTTTTTGTTTTAATTGAAGAAGACTGACTCATTTAAGTTCCTCCTCTCCAAGCTGACTTTCGCAGATTTCGCGGTACTCTTTGCAGCTATTAAGAAGTGTCTTATGGTCGCCAATACCACAAACTCGTCCTTCATCAAGAACCACAATTTTGTCAGCATTCATAATAGTAGAAACACGCTGTGCAACTATGAGCACAGTTGCGTTATTTGTATATTCTGAAAGAGCGGCACGAAGTGCTGCATCAGTTTTAAAGTCAAGGGCTGAAAAACTGTCATCAAAAATATAAATTGGAGCCTTCTTTGCAAGTGCACGAGCAATAGAAAGTCTTTGCTTCTGTCCACCTGAAACATTGGTTGCGCCCTGAGCCACCTCAGACTCAAGTCCATTCTCTTTGGACATTACAAAGTCTTCAGCCTGCGCAACACGAATTGCATCCATAATGTTTTCTGAGTCGTTTCCGTACTTAACGTTTGAATCAATAGTACCAGAGAAGAGAACTGCCTTTTGAGAAACGTAACCAATTGCATCTCTAAGACTCTTTACTGTAATATCCCTTACATCTACACCATCAATTAAAATCTGTCCCTCTGTAACATCATAAAAACGAGGAATAAGATTAATGAGTGTTGACTTTCCTGAACCCGTAGAGCCAATAAATGCAGTTGTCTTTCCAGGTTCTGCTGTGAATGAAATATTTGAAAGTGCATTTTCAGATGCTTCATCATATCTGAATGAAACGTTTTTAAATTCAACCCTGCCGTTTACATTTTCAAGTGATTTTGCATCTTCCTTGTCTGTAACTGAAAGGTCCTCATCAAGAATTTCCTTAATTCTGTTTGCTGCAACAGAAGCACGTGGAAGCATAATAAAAATCATTGAAACAAAAAGGAATGAAATCATAATATGAATTGCATACTGAAGGAATGCCATCATATCTCCGACTTCAAGAGTTGCCTGTGAAATAGCCTTTGCTCCGAACCAAACAATTGCAATATTTACAAGACTCATAATAAATGAAATTGATGGCATAAGAGATGCCATTGTTCTTTGAACAAATCTTGTTGTATATGTCAAATTCTTGTTAGCAACATCAAAACGATCTTCCTCATAAGCTTCATTGCCAAAAGCACGAATTACCATAAGACCAGATAACTGCTCACGGCTTACAAGGTTCAATTTATCAACAAGAGTTTGGAGCGATTTAAACTTTGGAAGAGCAACCACCATTACAACGCCCAAAACGCCTACAATTACAAGCACTGCAACAACAATAATCCATGCAAGAGATGTGCTCTTTTGAAGAGCCATAATAATTGAACCTGTTCCCATTAGTGGGGCAAAGAGCATCATCTTAAGTCCCATAGAAATAAAGTTCTGAATTTGCTGTACGTCGTTTGTACTTCTTGTAATGAGTGATGCAGTAGAGAACTTATCAAATTCCGCATTTGAAAAATCATTTACTTTAGAGAAAACATCATAGCGAAGTTTTCTTGCAACAGATGATGCTATTCTTGCAGCCATAAATCCAACCAAAATACTTGATACTGCAGCAGCAAGTGTAATGCCAAGCATTTCAGCACCTTTTCTCATAATGTAGTCATGCTGCATCTCCGCAAGTTGTTCCTTTGGAAGCATCATTGTTTCTGGAGTTATGTTTTCAACTCCGCTTCTAATAATACCTATGTCAACAATGTCACTCATAAGGTTTGGAAGAGAAAGTTCACAAACCACTTGCCCAAAGAGAAGAGTAAGTGAGATTACAACAAAAAAGGCATAAGGCTTTAAATACTTAAATACGACCTTCAAAAAATTGCCTCCTCAAAATTAGTTATAAACACGTGGAACGCGTTTATTAATATCACACACGAATTCGTAGTTAAATCTTCCTGAGATTTCAGCTAATTCTTCGACTGTTATTTCTTCATTTCCCTGCTTTCCAACAAGGACAACTTCACTGCCCTTGTGAACATCAGGAATATCTGTTACGTCCACCATAAACTGGTCCATACAAACGCGACCAAGAATTTTAGCACGTTTTCCATTTACAAGTACACACGCCTTGTTTGAAAGTGAACGAGGGTATCCATCGCCATATCCAAATGGTACAGTTGCAATTACTGTATCCTTCTCAGTTGTAAATGTGGAGCCGTAGCTTACAGTAAATCCTGCGCCTACTTTCTTAACATGAGAAATATGAGACACAATGCTCATTGCAGGATAAAGAGGGAAAACCTCCTTATTTACTTCGTCACTAGGAAGAAGACCATAAGTAATAATTCCACTTCTAACCATTGAAAATGGAACATCTAAATCCATAATTCCTGCGGAATTGCTTAGATGCTTTATTTCAAACTTATAGCCATCAGCCTCTATTTTTTCAACGGCTTTTTTATATTTATCAAGCTGTCTCATTGCAGAAGCTTTATCTGTTTCGTCTGCGCACGCAAAATGAGAGAAAACACCCTCGACAAAAACACCGTCCATAGAAAATACAGTTTCAATATCTTTTACGCTTTCTTCAAAAGCATTGTCCTCAACAACATTAAAGCCTATTCTGCCCATTCCTGTGTCCAGCTTTATGTGAACCTTTGCAGTTTTGTCTGGTACATTTTGGCTTACAGCAGAAATGATTTCTGCTTCTTCTACAGATGACACAGCAATTGTGACGTCATACTTTATTGCATCCTCTAAGTCTTCTGGGAAAACATATCCAAGAATTAAAAGAGGGTTTTTAATTCCAGCTTCACGAAGTTCAATAGCCTCGTCAATTGTGGCAACAGCAAATGCATACACACCTATTTCACAAAGCGCCTTGGCAACAGCCACCGCACCATGTCCATACGCGTCGGTCTTTATTACAACCATCATTTTTGTGTCAGGCCCAACCCTGTCCATTGCATTCTTTACATTCTTGCAAATTGCCTCAAGAGAAACCTTAACACATGCTCTAGATGTATGAATTTTCTTTTCCACAACCACACCTCGCTTTAAAAAATGATATACAATTATAATGCGAATCTGTTAAAATATCAAGTGAATCAATGAGTCAGTGGGGACGGTTCTATTTGACTCATTTTAAATCAGAGGTTTTCTTATGAACAGTTCAACAATCAAACCAATAGGATACATAAAAAACAGCCTTCCTGAGAAGTTCGGTGTGCCACGCCAAAGTGGAGTTATTCCCGAATTCACAGGAACAATTGTCCTTGAGCCCGAATACAAAAATCCAGACGCTCTTCGTGGCCTTTCTGACTTTTCTCACATTTGGCTTATTTGGCAGTTTTCAGAGGTGAAAGAAAATGCTGAATTTTCCCCAACAGTTCGACCTCCAAGACTCGGAGGAAACGAGCGAATGGGTGTGTTTGCAACCCGCTCTCCATTCCGTCCAAATAGGCTGGGACTTACCGTAGCAAAAATTGAAGAAATAAACGAGGTCGACTGCACAATAACTGTATCTGGAATTGATATGATGAATGGCACACCTATTTTCGACATAAAGCCATATATTCCATATGCCGACTGCATTCCAAAAGCCACATCAGGTTTCACAAATAATCTTCCACCAAAAACACTGAATGTTTCTTTTGATGAAAGTGCCAAGACAAGCGAACTGACAGAAAATGATATCCTTGAGCTCACAGCAATTCTTTCTCATGATCCAAGACCTGCTTACCAAGATGACCCAGAAAGAATTTATGGAATGAGCTTTAAAAACAAAAATGTAAGTTTTAAAATTAAAGATGAACTCCTAACTGTAGTTGAAATAAAATAAAAAAGTGCCGTCTGACTGAGTGTCGACGGCACTTAATTTTATTTATTCTTTATTTCAGAAATTTTCTTAAGAAGAAGGCTCTCAACAACTTCAAGACCCTCTCCTGTCTTTGCACTTACAGGAATAATTGTAGCATTTGGATTTAACTTTTTAATTCTTTCTTCTGCTGCCTCAAAATCAAAATTAAAGAAGCCAACAGTGTCTATTTTTGTAATTAAAACTACATCGCAGATGCTAAACATAAGTGGATATTTAAGAGGTTTGTCATCGCCTTCTGGAACAGAAAGAAGCATAACATTCATGTGTGCGCCAGTGTCAAATTCTGCTGGGCATACAAGGTTTCCAATATTCTCAAGAATGAGAAGATCAACGTCCTTTGTATCAAACTCTGTAAGAGCTCTTGCTGTCATGTCAGCATCAATATGACAAAGGCCACCATTGTGAATTTGAAGCGCTCTAACACCAGTTAAATCGGCAACTCTCTGTGCGTCAACTGTAGACTCAATATCTACATCCATTTCCGCAATTTGAACCTTGTCCTTCATCTTGTTAATTAAAGCTGAAAGGAAGGTTGTTTTACCAGAACCAGGACTTGACATAACGTTAATAAAAAGAGTTCCCTGCTTTGTCATTGTGTCTCTAACAAACTCTGCGGTCTGGTCATTAAGAGCGGTTACATTTTCATGAATTTCAATTGTTCTAACCTGTGCCATTATTCATTCCACTCCTTTACGCATTCAATAAGGTAGTCGGCAAGTTCATCTACACCCTCGCCTGTTTTTGCTGAAATGTAGAAGAACTTCATATCTGGGTTGAGCTTTCTTACAGCAGCTTCCATAGCATCCTTGTTGAAGTCGAATACTTCAAGTGCATCTATCTTGTTAACCACCATAATATTAGCAACCTTGTAAAGTAAAGGATACTTGAGTGGCTTGTCATCTCCCTCTGGAACTGAGAGAATTGTCATATTAATAGCAGCACCAGTGTCAAATTCTGCTGGGCATACAAGGTTTCCAATGTTTTCAAGCACTACAAGATCAAGATCATCTCTACCAAAGCTTCTAATACCCTGTCTTGTCATGTCAGCGTCAAGGTGACACATTCCACCTGTATGAAGTTGAATTGAAGGAACACCAGCCTCTTTCATTGTTATTGCATCAACGTCTGAGTCAATATCAGCTTCCATAACGCCCCACTTAATTCTTCCTGCAAAAGCCTTATTGAGTGCAAGAAGTGTTGTAGTCTTTCCAGATCCTGGACTTGACATTAAGTTTATAAGACAAGTTTTCTTACTTTTAAGTTCCTGTCTTAAAACCTCAGCATCCTTGTCATTATCTTCAAGAATAGTTTCTTTAAGTTCAATAATTTGTACTTCGTTCATTATTTTTGCTCCTTATCTTGATGGCACATATGTATCAAAAATGATTACGTCAAACAAATTCTTTATTTCTTCATACTGCTCTTCTGATTTTACAGTCCAAGCAACTGTAAAAACATTAGAAAGCTTGCGATATATTTTAAACCAAAGCCTATTTGCAAA
>DCGS01000042.1:2105-12705 GCA_002314645.1 Ruminococcaceae bacterium UBA1772 | reverse complement strand
CAATATATGAAGACGGAATTGAAAAGGGAATTGAAGAGGCAAGAGTTAATTGCTTGAGAATTATTATGGAAAAAATGAATTTTAATTTTAATCAAGCGGCTGATTTTATGGAAATATTTGATGTTAGTGAAAGACTACAATTAGAGAGAACAATTCTAGCCGATTAGGAAGTAGCTTTGTAAATTGGGAAGCACCCATCATTTTGATGGGTGCTTCTTTTATATTACCTTAATTTCCTTATCCAAACTAAATGAATATATATATGCTTCAGTAACTGGTTTACCTATGCATTCGGTTAGAGCGCTTACGTATGTTTCAAGCTGAGGTTTGTGTCTGTTTATGAGAACTTCTTCATCTTTAGTCTGATCTGTTTTGTAGTCGACAATTATGAGGTTCCCATTTTCTTCAAACACACAGTCAGCAATACCTTGAATAAGAACTGGTTCATCCTTCTGGTTGTCGGGAAGAGAAGGGTCAAATCTGCCTGCTGGAACAAGTACGGCAAACTTCTTTTCTCGCATAAGATTTGGACTGTTTTTCATTCTTTGGTAGATGTCAGATTTAAAGAAGGAGAGTACCTTCTTTGGATTAATGGCATCTGTCTCTTTTTGTGTTAAGAAACCAAGTCTTTCAAGTCTTTCACGTTCCAAGTCTATATCTTTTTGGGCGTTTTCAAAGTTAGCATACTGCATAAACTTGTGAAGACATGTACCACGTTCTGCAGGAGTGAGGCCAGACTTTGATACGAACTCAGGTCGAGTGCTTGCAAAGAAGGCTTCACTGAATTCACCATCTTTAAGATGCGAGGCAGCTCGCTTTGTTGTTACGTTTGCAAGAGCCTTATATGGGTATTCGTACTGTATGTTTTCTTCAATTGTTTTTACAAGTTCTTTGAAGGTGTCATCATAAGATATTTCTTTGAATGTGTTTGCGGTTGACATTACAATTTCTTCCAAAATATTTTGGTGCCAGTTTACATTTATTTTGCAATTTGAGGGGCTTATAGGAATGTTTATAGGCGATGCATCCCTTAAACACTTAGCGCTTGGATGCATAAGGGTAGGGTACATAAGTAAATCCAATAGAGAGCCACACTTGTTTACAACATAAGGTGGAATGTTTGCATCTTCTGTGAATTCAAAGGCGTATTTTTCTATGAATTTTTCAAGCTCGTCATCGCCAGATCCTATGATTATGAGTTTTTCTTTTGCACGTGTAAGCGCAACATAGAGAACTCTAATATATTCGGCCATTAAATTTTTTTTCTTTTCAAGCTGAACTGCTTTGTGGGCAAGACAAGGGTAAGTGTTTCCAGTTTCAAAGTTTCTACCCTTTATACCAACGCCAAGTGTGGGATGAAGAATAATGTTTTTTTGATTAATATCCATCATATTAAACTTGTTGTTGGTATTTAGAACTATACAATACTTAAATTCAAGGCCCTTGCTTCCATGAATAGTCATTATGCGAACAACGTCAGCATTTTCTGAAATTGTGCTTGCTGGTTTTGTGTCTATTTCATTCTCATCCATACGGTCAAGGTATCTTACAAAACCAGAGATTCCCAGTATGCTGGTTCGGTCATAGTCTGCAGCCATGGATTGGAGAAGTCGAAGGTTTGAAACTCTTTGATTGCCATTTGGAAGAGCGGCGCAAATAGTTGAAAATGATGTATCTTCATATATTTTACGTATGAGTTCACTGGCTGGAAGTGACACCGCAAGAGAACTGTAAAGGCTGATTGCTTTACAAGCCTCTTCTGCTTTGACATTTCCATTTTTTGCCCATGCAGAAAGCGAGTTATATAGGCTTCCGCTGTGATTGTTAATTTTCATTGCTGCGATTTCGTCTGCAGAGAATCCAAATATAGGGGACATAAGAACTGAAAGAAGAGGAATGTCTTGCAGTGGGTTGTCTATTACTCTAAGTAAAGAGATTATAATTTGAATATCCGCTGAATCTAGAAATCCAGAGTCAATGCTTGCAAAAACAGGAATTGCGTACTCTTTGAATATCTTATCAACTATAGGTGCTTTTGATTTTACAGATTGCATAAGAATAGTGAAATCTTTGTAGGAAGTTTCAGGTTCATTTTTCACTTTTTCTGTAATAAAGTTTGCAATAAATCTTGCTTGTTCTTCTATGGCTTTTAACTCAGATTCTTTGTCATGTCTTAAGATATGAAACTCAACTTCGGGAGGGTCTAACTGCTTATCACCATAATTGTTTGTAGCGCCAAAGACAAGCTTTTCATCTTCGTTATATTCGAGGCCGCCACATTTAGGCTTCATTATAATTTTAAATACATCATTAATGTATTCAGTTATACCAATTCTGCTTCTAAAGTTCATGCCAAGTGTAATTGTAGCAGGATATGAGGGTTTGTTTTCATCATACTTTTTAAAGGAGCTTTTCTTTTTAAGGAAGATTTCGGGCATGGCTTGACGGAAACCATAAATGCTTTGCTTTACGTCTCCAACCATAAACATGTTATTTTCATCCTTGGAAATGGCTCTGAAAATCATATCTTGCATTTCATTTGTGTCTTGATATTCGTCTATGAGAATTTCTTTATATGAATTTGAAAGATCTTTTGCAAGTTGAGTTCTTGTTATTACACTGTCTGCTGGGTTTTCAACGAGAAGTCTCAATGCAAATAGTTCAATATCTGAAAAGTCAAGTTTTCCTTGTTCAAGTTTTAATTCTAGAAATCTGTTAGAAAACTTAATTGTTGCATTGATTAGTTCTTCAACGACAGGCTGCATTTCCTGCATATCTTCGTAAAAGTCAACTTCAGATTCACAAATAATACCTAGAAGCAAACCCTTCTTTGGATTTAAGATATCTTTTACTGCATCTCTAGAAGCTTTCGCTGAAATTGCCAGAGGATCTTTAGCGTTGGTTGTTTTCCATTGGCCAAAAGAATAGCTGTTCAGAAGGTCGATACACTTACTAAATTTAAAGTCAGCAATTAAATTTTTACATTCAATTATTAGGTTTGCTTCGTTCACAAGAATATCAATGGCTTTTGATTTAGCAAGATCTTCGTCTGAAAGTAAAAGTTCTTTTGCGCTTTCAAGCCTTCTTTGAGCATATTCAAGCATTTCTAAAGCGTTTTCTTTAATTGAAATGCCAACTGGAGACTCATTTAATACGGCATTTGGGTCATAGTTTTTAATTGACTTTTTAAGCCAGTATTCTGGGTCTGGATAAGCTCGTGAATACTTGTAAAGATCAAGAATGTTGTCCTCAAGGGTCTTGTCTTTGTCACCCTGTGAAAGTAAGTCGACAAGAGCACGGAAGTTTTTATTTTCTTTGTCAGCATATAATTCTTCAATGATTTCATCTAAGGCTTGTCTTTGGAGTACTTGTGATTCATTTTCGTCAATAGTTCCAAAATCAGGAGGAATATTATAGTCTTTAATAGATTCAAAGTTTTCACGAACAAGATTTGAACAAAATGCGTCAATTGTATAAATGCTTGCTGAAGGGAGTAACATTTGTTGCGTTGCGAGTCTATCGTTTGAAGGATCTTCTTTTAATGCTTTGTTTACTGCTTTCGCAAGTCTGGAACGCATTTCAGCAGTTGCAGCTCTTGTAAATGTTACGATAAGAAGCTCTGTCGCATCACATGTATTGATTGGATCTAAGAGTCTTTGAATTATTCTTTCAACGAGAACCGTTGTCTTACCAGAACCTGCTGCAGCTCCAACAATTACGGTGCCGTCTCTGGCTTCAATTGCATTTCTTTGATCGTCAGTCCAATTATGTTCTGCCATCTTCGGCACCTCCAATTTCACTGAGAATTTCTATTGCCTCATTCTTTGTACTGATTTCAGGCATTTTATTTATTTCATCACCATCTTCAAATCTGCAAACAGAAGCATAGTCACAATACTTGCAGCCTTCAAGGGTATCTCCGTCTACAATTGGGTATGCATGTATATTGCCTTCGTGAAGGTTTTTCCCCATTTCTGCAATTACTTCATCGATTTTTTTGTGGATAAGTTTAATTTCTTCCATATTAACAAGGTGGTCATATTTGTACTGTTTGCCTTTTACTTTTATAAAGTCTGATAGATTATCTCCACCATTTGCTTGAATAAGAAGTTCATCTGAAACAATAATACCGTTTTGCCTATCTTTTCTGTCGATGCCATCAGCAATTTCCTCTGGGGTTGCATGTTTTTTCTTTGTACCTGCCGCAATTTTTTTTGCAGGGTAGTAGAGAATTCCAGCAGGGGAAACATTACCATAACGTTCACTGCCGTTTGCTTCAATGGCAAAAAGATAAATGAGCATTTGCATATTAAGACCAGATATTATGTCTTTTAGTTTAAATTCTTTTCCACCTGATTTGTAATCAATGATGCGGATATAACTTATTCCGTCCTTTTCATATTTGTCAACACGGTCAACGCTACCAGTGATTTCAACTGTTCCTCCATCTTCAAGAGGGATTGTATAGGATTTTATTCCATCTTCACCCTCTTTGGCACCTATTTTAAGTTCGAAGTCAACGGGTTCAAATTGAATGACTTCAAATTCACGACAAAGACGATCAACAACGTCATAAAGAGATGTTTTAAGTCTGTTGTAAAGGTAGACAAATCTATTGGTTTTATCAGCCTCGCCACCCATTGTCTCGTTTAAATAGGTTAAAAGCCATTTGTCTACAGTTTCTCTTCTTTCTTGTTCAGTGAGTGAGAGAAGACCGTCTTTTTTGTGTTCTTTTATTATTTGTTCAAGAACGTAGTGAATGACAGTACCGCTTGTCATTGCATCTAAAGACGCTTTTTTTCTAGGTGTCGCATAAATACCATATTTACAGAAATATTGGAATGGACATTTATGATACACATCTATTCTTGATGCTGAAAGGCCAATGTCTTTTTTGAAAAGTTTAGTTGCCAGTTCTTTGTCTTTAATCTTTATAGGACGACGCTCAAGTGAGTTGTCAATTGACTCAAATTTACCTTTATATGTTTCATCTTTTTCAAGAACACTTCTAATGGCAGAAGCTGTCTTGCTATTATTGCTAATTGAAAATGATTTTGCAAATGCAGCGAAGGCAGATTTTTCAGTTTCTGCGTAATATGAGGCATCAAGAAGGCTGACGTCAAGAACGCTATGGCCTTCCTTTTTTTCATCAAACTGTGGGAAGAGTTCTACTATGTTATTCCAAATTATTGAAGGGAGAAGGCTTTCTCCAGCTCCTTCTGTTTTGTGGTATGAAACATAGAGCTTGCTTCTTGCTGCAGCTATTGCAGTATATGCAATAAAGCGTTCTTCACAGGCGGCAAGTTGCTCATCATTTGATAGTTCAATTTTAAGTTCGTTTTGCAGTACACGACGATCACTGGCTGTTAAGAGTCCACTAGTTGAAAGTGCACGTGGGAATATGCCTTCTGCACATCCTACTACAAATACAACCTCTGGAGAGGATAACCTAATTCTGTCGGCAGCGCCAATTGTCACCTCATCTAAACCATGAGGAATGTTGCCGAATGTGGCAATGGAAACAATTGATGAGAATAAATTGAAATATGTATCCAAATTTGTTGCAACATGTCCCTCAACGCTTGCAAGTTTTGAGAGAATATCCATGAGATAATCCCAAATTGTATTTTGCTCTTCAGCTAGCGAAGTAAATCCATCCTTGTTAAATGCAATTGCAATGTCTTTTAACGTGGCTTGTACATGAATTGTGTTGAGGAAGTCAAAAATTGCAACGCTAATATCCTCTGCACTTACTAAAGTTCCATCTTTAGGTTTTACTCTTTTTTCAAATATTACAAGAGGATCTATCGCTTTTTTTCTTAGCTCATTAAAGTAAGCAATATCTTTAATATCTTTTTCAGTTTTACTATCAAGACCATTTGGGCTGAGGGTAAAATCATTTTTCCAAGCATTACCCTTAATACTCCACATAAGAGCATAGTTTTCAAGTTTAGATACTTGCTCTGTAGTGAGAGGCGAAAGACCAGTTTTTAAATAGTTAAGTACATTTTCAGTAGTAAATCCAAAGACCGTAATAAGAAGAATTGACTTTACTAGTGCAATAAGTGGTTGCGAAGAAATAGGCTGTCTTGAATCTTCAAAAATTGGAATGTCATACCTTGCAAAAGCAGCTGCAAGTTCTCTTTTGTAGTTGTCTTCATCTCTTGAGATGACTGCAATGTCACGAAGACGAATATTCTTTTCTCTTGTTAAATGGCGAACTGTTGCGGCAATATAGTCACATTCGTCATAAATACTTTGTGCTGTGAAAAGACAAATATCTTCAGTCTTTTCTTGAAATTGATCATCAGTAGGATAAAAGATTTTTTCTTCAAGAAATTTAAGCGCTTCTGATTTGAAACGCGCTCCTTGGATAATTCCCAAATCTTCTCTGTTTAGAATGTTGATTTTAATATTTTCTTTTTCAGCAATGTTTATGACGTTTTTTGCCATATTATTTACTGATTTTGTAATCATGGCAGGGTCTTTTAAATATATGTCATTTGTGCAAGGAGAAATATATACATTTTCAGCTTGTTTCAACAGATGTTTTATTATTCTGTATTCTTGCTTTGTAAAGCCTTTAAAAGCATCTATGCAAATTGTGTATCCATCAAACATATTGTTGTTTTCAAGCTTTTCTGAAAGCTTGTCTAATATTGTGTCGTCATCTATATAGGATATAGTGAAAAGTGCATCATAAGCTTTATATATTAGAGATAGCTCATGAAGCTTTTTTGAGAGTGTATCTATAGTTGTGAGTTTAGATGCTTCTTCAAGTAATTCGGGAGTTACACATTCTCTTTTAAATTCAGAAATAAGAACTATTAATTGTTTGGCTAATGACACACTTTTACTATGTTTTGAATAGAGCTCAAGGTTGTCCTTAAGCCCTTCTAAAGCCCGAAGCATAATGATTATTTTGGTGTCGTCCTCCGCGAAAACGCCAGAAAGCCCACCAAGGCTTCTGCCAACGTAGTCGGAGAGTCTGGTGAAGCTTAATACTTCAATGTTCTGTGCTTCTTTTGCAGGGAGGTCCTGAAGGATTCTTCTTTCAGACGCAAAGGAGAACTGCTCTGGCACTATAAGCAAGAGCTTGTTTTCTCCACGCATGGCCTTTTCCTTAAGAAGGTTGTGGATGTATGTTGTTTTTCCTGAGCCAGAGCGGCCAGTAATGATATTTAGCATGTTCTATCTCCTTTTAGAAACTGCTAATATTCTACCACAACTTGTTCTCCTTTGCGAGTCATTAATGGGACACTCCCAAAATAGGTTGAAGCTGAATTCCATCAAGCGCAGCAACAGCATATTCAAGGGTCTTTGAAAAGTCAGAAACAATTGAACAAGGTTTCTTTTGACAGTTGTCCTGCCTAAGAGGTAGGAAGAAATAGTTCTTTGTATTTAGAAGGGAGCCAATGTTTTTTGCGTTGCCTGAAAGTGCATCGTTAGAAGATACGCCAAGAAGAATAGGCCTTGAGTTTCTAAGGTGAGCTTTAGCGGCAAGGGTTACAGGTGTGTCTGCAATTCCATTGGCAAGCTTTGCAATTGTATTTCCTGTGGCTGGTTCAATTATTAAAAGATCAAGAAGCTGTTTTGGCCCTATAGGTTCAACTTCCTTTAGCGTTTTGAAGATTTTGTTTCCTGTAATTCGTTCAATCTGATCTATGAAATATTTGCTCTCTCCAAATCTTGTGTCTGTTTCAAACGCGGTAAGAGACATAATTGGTTGAACGTCAAAACCAAAATCTTTAAGTATTGATATCTGAGGTATTACGGATTTAAACGTGCAGAAGCTTCCACACATGGCAAATCCAATTTTAGTTTTTTCCATTTTCATTCTCCTTTAAAGGAAATTTTCTCTATCTCCTCAAGTATTATCTTTGCAGCTGACTGGGGCGATTTTTTCCCTGGTAGAGAACCTGCAATTATATATCTAAGTCCGAATTTCTCGGCGGAAGAAAAGTCTATTCCATATGGTTTGGACGCAACTTCAATTAAAAGACAATCCTTTTTGAGAGCGGCGAGTTTTTTCTCATCAAGGACTAGCGCAGGTGCTGTATTTACAACACAATCAAAGGACTTGGCGTACTTTTCAAAGTCTTCATAGCTGCTGACAAGGTTTCCGCCTTTACACGAGAAGGTTTTAGGTGCAGAGCCAAGGGTGGAAAGCATTGATGAAAGACACTTTCCAATGCGTCCAAACCCTGTGACAGCGATGTTTGCGTCGGTTAAAGACATTTCAAGTTCATCTATTAAAATGCTCAAAACTGCCTCTGCGGTGAGGTGGGCATTTTTCATTTGAAACTCCTCTGACTTTGAATAGCAGACTACGTTTGGTCTGTCTCTGAATTCTTTCTTTATGTTCCCACCGTATACTACAATTTGGTCATTTCTAAGAGAACTAAACACCTTGTCTAGAAGTTCATTGCTCGGGGTGAATGGAAGGATAATGAGGTCTGCTTCAGAGAGGGGTCTTTCGTTTTCAATGCAGCTTCTAATATATGAAAATCGTTTGTCCTCGCCTAAGCATATGGCATTCTTTAACATAAATAATCACCCTCCAGTACATAATATGAAAACTTTCTTTTAACGTGCTTATTTAGTTGTTTATTTTTTCTTCATTTTGCAATATAATAGTAACATATATTATTTATTTATAAATAGCAGTAATACTAACGGGGGTATTAACTTGAATATAGATGAACTCTTAAAGCAAATTAAAAAGGTGCATTTCATTGGTATTGGTGGTTCTGGAATGTGTCCTCTTGCTGAAATTCTTATTAGTAACGGATACACACTCACAGGTTCAGATAACAACCCTGGAGACAACATAGATAAACTTAGAGAGCTTGGCGCAGAAATTAACATGGGCCAAAGCGCTAAGAACATAGATTTCTTTAAACCAGAAATGATCGTTTACACAGCAGCTCTTCTTCCAGATAACGAGGAGCTTGTTGCTGCAAAGGCAAGCGGTATTCCAACATATGAAAGAGCTGCATTGTTTGGAGCAATCAGCCGTATGTACAGTAACTGCATTGGTGTCAGCGGCACTCACGGTAAGACAACAACAACAGCACTTCTTTCTCAAGTCATGATAGAGAATGAAAAAGACCCAACACTTGTAATTGGCGGAAGACTTCCTTTAATTGACAGTCATGGCCGTTCTGGTAAGTCTGACATAATGGTGTGCGAGTCATGCGAGTTCAAAGACACATTCCTTGAACTTTCACCAGATACGGTAATTCTTCTCAACGTAGATGATGACCATCTTGAATACTTCAAGACAATGGAAAATCTTATTGCATCATTTACTAAGTTCTGTGACAGTGCATCTGAACTCGTTGTCTACAACGGTGACGATGAAAACACTCTTACAGCAATTAAAAACATGACAACAGAAAAGAAACTCATTTCTTTTGGCTTTGACAAAAAGAATAACTACAGCGCAGATAACATTACTTACAACAGAGGCGCATTCCCAGAATTTGACGTTATAGAAAACGGCAACAAAATTGGACATGTTGCCCTTGGTATTCCTGGTACACATATGGTGCTTAACGCACTTTCTGTTATTGCTGTAGCTCTTTACAACGGAGTTTCAATGGAAGACATTGAAAAGACAATTGGAAACTTCAAAGGTGCGGGAAGACGCTTTGAAGTTCTTGGCGAAATAAATGGCATTACAATTGCAGACGACTATGCTCACCATCCAACAGAGCTTACAGCAACACTCAGTGCTGTTATGAAAATGGGCTACAAGAATGTTTGGGCAGTATTCCAGCCTTTCACATATTCAAGAACATTCATGCTCATGGATGACTTTGCAAAGGCTCTTCAAATTCCAGACCATGCAGTACTTACTGAAATTATGGGCTCAAGAGAAATTAACACATATGATGTTTACTCTTCACAGCTTTGTGAAAAGGTTCCAGGCAGTGTTTGGTTCAACACCTTTGATGAAGTAGTAGACTACGTAATGTCAAAGGCTCAAAGCGGGGACCTCATTATTACTCTCGGCTGTGGTGACATTTATAAGGCTGCAAAGAAGATGGTTCAGCTTTATTCGGAGGGCAAATAAAATGGCAAAAATGAAAAAAACAAATAAAGGGAATGCAAAGCAAATTTTAGGCATTGTCCTTCTTGCAGTAGCAATTATTGCTGTGGTTGCAGTTTTCTTAATAACCTCTGGCGTTTTTGGTGGAAAAACAGATTCTGAAAGTCAAACAAATTTGGCTTCAACAACTGCACCAGTTAACTCAGAAACAACAAAAGAAACAGAGACAACTGTTACAACAACAGAAATGTCTACTACTACAACTGAGGCCACAACAACTACAAAGCCTACAGAGGCAACAAGTAATGCAACAACTAATGCTACAACAAAGAAACAGAGTAGTGTTTCATATGAGCATCCAGGTTCAATGACAATGAATGGTACAAAGTACCTTTATGTTTCAGACAACATTGGCTATGTAGATGCAGCAGGTAAAGTAACCTTTAAAACAACAGATGACTATAAAAAGAACTACAACTACTGTGTAGCAGTAAACAGAATTAAAAATGTTGTTACAGTCTATGCAAAGGATTCAAATGGTGAATA
>DCGS01000042.1:0-2003 GCA_002314645.1 Ruminococcaceae bacterium UBA1772 | reverse complement strand
GCAGGTTCATTCCTTGCAAGAAGAAAAGACAGATGGCTCTGTCTTCTTGGCGGAGTATGGGGGCAGTACACAACAGGTGTATACCAGGCAATTTACTTCCATTCAGTACCTTACTACACACAGGATAAGACAAATCTTAACTACAATGAATTTCCAAAGCTTGGATCACCTGCATCACACGGTTGCATAAGACTTGCAACAGCAGATTCAAAGTGGATTTATGATAACTTGCCAAAGGGCGGACTTATTTTCATCTACGACAGCAGTGTTCCAGGACCACTTGGAAAACCTTCAAATGTTCCTTTTGATGTAAATGACAAGGAGAAACGTGGCTGGGACCCAACAGACCCAGATTCAGCAAATCCATGGAAATCATAGGGGAGGACTAATTATGGCTTTAAAAGATTACGAACTTGAAGCAAGACAAATTTTAAATAAAATGAGCACAAGGGAAAAGGCTACCTTCTGTGTTGGTAAAGACTTCTGGCATTTCCATGAAAATGATGCCCTTGGTCTTCCAGAAATTATGGTAACAGATGGTCCTCATGGTCTTAGAAAGCAAGAGGAAGGCTCTGATAACCTTGGCCTTATAGACAGTGTTCCATCAACATGCTTCCCAACAGCGTCTGCAACAGCAGCGTCATTTGATACAGACCTTATGTATGAAATTGGTGAAGCTCTTGGTGAGGAATGTGTAAAAGAACACGTTGCTGTTCTTTTAGGACCAGCAGTTAACCATAAGCGTTCTCCAATTTGCGGTAGAAACTTTGAATATGTATCTGAAGACCCATACCTTTCAGGAAAAATGGGTGCAAGCATTGTAAATGGTATTCAAAGCAAGAAGGTTGGAACAAGTGTTAAGCATTATGCTTGTAACAACCAGGAAATGGCTCGCATGAGAAACGACAGTCTTGTTGATGAGCGAGCATTAATGGAAATTTACCTTAAGCAGTTTGAAATTATTGTTAAGGAAAGTCAGCCTACAACAATAATGAATGCATATAACAGACTCAATGGCGAATATGCTTCTGAAAGCAAGTTCTTAATGGAAGATCTTGCAAGAGAGAAGTGGGGCTATGAAGGTCTTTTCGTAACTGACTGGGGCGCACTTAATGACCCGGCATACAGCTACAAAAATGGTCTTGATATTGAAATGCCAGGACTTCCTCAAGACAGAATAGATGCAGTTGTTAATGGAGTTGAGAGCGGATTCATTAGCCGTGAAAGACTTGACGACTCTGCTCTTAAAGTAATAGAACTCATTCTTCAGTATAAGGACAGCCAAAAGCAGGATGTTAAATGCAACATGGAGGCTCACGCTGAACTTGCAAGAAGAGCAGCGTCTGAGTCAATGGTTCTTCTTAAGAACAATTCAAACATCCTTCCACTTGATACAACAAAGAAAATTGGTGTCATTGGTTCAATGGCAGTAACTCCAAGATATCAGGGCGCAGGTAGTTCAAAAATTAATCCATTCATTCTTGATTCAGCAGCTGAAGGCTTTAGAGAAGCAGGTATTCATATTGAATATGCTGAGGGTTATAAGCCAAATGAAACTGAGCCTAATGAAAGTAGAATGAAACGTGCTGAGTCACTTGCATCACAAGTGGACACAGTGGTTATTTTTGCTGGTCTTCCTGACAGCTTTGAATCAGAAGGCTTTGACAGAACAACAATGGACATGCCAAAGAGTCACAACGAACTTATTGCACGCGTGTCAGCTGTAAACAAGAACGTTGTTGTTGTTCTTCAAACAGGAAGTCCTGTTAAAATGCCTTGGCTTGGAAACGTCAAAGCCGTTCTTCTTTCATACCTTTCAGGTTGCCAGGGCGGAAAGGCAACCGTAGATGTACTTACAGGTAAGGTTAACCCTTCTGGTAGACTTGCTGAAACATTCCCAAGAGAACTTTCTGACGCATCTTGTGAAGGAAACTTTGCAAATGATAAGTACTACACAAAGTATGTTGAGTCAATTTACACAGGTTACAGATATTACGACACAG
>DCGS01000100.1:36006-36155 GCA_002314645.1 Ruminococcaceae bacterium UBA1772 | reverse complement strand
GCTTTTAAAGAGGGCTTTACTTTCCGTGATCTTACAGAGGATATTATTCCTATTTCAGAGCATTGGAAGAGGGAAGGTTTCTCTTTTGATGCAATTTATACAGGCTATCTTGGTTCCTTTGAACAGTTAAACATTGTTTCTAGTTTGTT
>DCGS01000100.1:35619-35969 GCA_002314645.1 Ruminococcaceae bacterium UBA1772 | reverse complement strand
ATTGTTGTAGACCCTGCAATGGCTGATAACGGAAAACTTTATCCTGGATTTACAAATGATTTTGCAAAGGCAATGCTTGGTCTTTGCTCAAAGGCTGATGTTGCTGTTCCTAACCTTACTGAAGCTTGCCTTATGCTTGGCATGGAGTATACTCCTTCGGGTTATTCTGAAGAATACATAAAAGATATTTTGGTTAAACTCACAGACACTGGCATAAAGGTTGCAGTTCTTACTGGTGTATCTTTTAATGAGAACGAGCTTGGCGTTATGGCTTATAACAGTGAAACAAAAGAGTTCTTCTCTTACTATAATGAAAAAGTACCTGTTAGCTTCCATGGAACAGGTGACAT
>DCGS01000100.1:35389-35590 GCA_002314645.1 Ruminococcaceae bacterium UBA1772 | reverse complement strand
TCTTTTACAGGCGCTCTAATGAATAACAAGAGTGTTGAGGAGTCTTTAAAGGTTGCCGTTGATTTTACATTGGAATGTATTAAGAAAACAATGAAAGACGAAAGCAGAAACTGGTATGGAGTAAATTTTGAAGAGGCAATTCCAGAGTATATCAAGCTGCTTGGTAAATAATGAACAATTATATATAATATAAAATATATA
>DCGS01000100.1:26955-35301 GCA_002314645.1 Ruminococcaceae bacterium UBA1772 | reverse complement strand
GTAAAGTTTACAACAAGGCAGGAGGGTTATTTTTATGGTTAAAAAGATACTTGCTTTCACTTTTTCCATAATAATAGTTTTATCTTTTTCTGCATGTAATGGTAACAAGTCAGAAGACAAAAACAGTGGTTCTTTTGTATATACATCTAGCTTGGATTTGAATGGTCGTACACTTAGCTACACTCTTTCTTTTCCAGAAAAAATAGATTCAGATGAAATACCTGTTACACTTCATATTTTTGATAAAGATGAAATACAAACAATTTATTTAAAAACTAAACTTAAAGGTTTTGACAGAGAAAATTTAATGTATCTTGAGGACTTCAACTCAGATGGTTTTACAGACATTATATTTGTCTATGATATGGAAGTTTCAAACACATGGTATAATGTTTGGCTTTGGGATAATTCCAAAGAACAATATGTTGAAGGCATAAAACCAGAAGATTATTCATTTTCTAATTATAGGATTGTTTCAGAGGGAAAGATTGTTACATCGCTCATTTACAATTCAGATAATAAGTTTGAATATAGAGCATATTCCTTTAATAACGGTTTTGTCCCAGTGCTTTTAAGAACTGTAACATGTGAGATTACGGAGGATAAGAACTACAAAGTTGCGGTAACAGACTATTCTGACGGAGCATTTTTAATGTATTCGTCAAAGGATGAGAAACGCAACAATGCACTCTATGAGGAAGCGCTTGTGGCTGGAATTGACGGAAAGACACTTAGCGTTTCTGAAGCAATTAATTTGGTTAAGCAGTCTGAACAGTCAAATGCGGTAACAGATATTGACTGTGAAGGCTTTGTGTTAAAGGATGAAACCTTGTACTACAAGGTTCGCGTGGACAAAAGTAATGCAACGTCTGCATTTTATTATGTGAACTTTAAAACTGAAGAAGTTGTTTGTGTACAGGGAAGTAGTAATTTAATTTAAACGGGTTTATTTTTTTTCGGGAGGCAATTATCAATGGCAAACAGTTATGTAATTATTAAAGATGCTCCAAAAATCGATTATATGAACGATTTTGCTGCATTACCAAAGAATTACGGAACATGGGATTATTTCAACAGAGAAGACGTAAAGGCAATCAGAGAAACAGTTTTTGCTGCACTCGATGACTTGAATGAAAAGACACATTTTACAGATGAACTTGCAAGTTACAAGCAAATTCTTATTAAACCAAACCTTGTTTTCGTTTATAACAATGTAGGTCTTGATAAGAAGAGTTATCCTGAAAATACTGATCCACGTGTATTCGAGGCAGTTGTATCTTACATAAAGAAATACACAGATAAAATTACTATTGTTGAATCAGCTGGTAAGCCTTATCCAACAAAGATTGCTTTCAAGGCTGCAGGATATGACAGAATTGCTGAGTACTACAACACAGGACTTGTAGCAATGGAACTTGAGCCAGTTGTAAGATATTATCTTCCAAAGGCTGAAGTAATGAAGGAAGTTTATCTTCCAAAGGTTTTGGAGCAGGTTGTAAATGGAGAAGCTTTCTACATTTCAGTTCCAAAGATGAAGACAAATCTTTATACAGGTGTTACTCTCGGATTCAAGAATGCTATGGGTACAATTCCATACTTCCTTCGTGAGAGAAACCACAACTATCACATTGACAAGAAGCTTGCAGACCTTCTTTATCTCTTCAAGCCAAGTCTTACAGTAATTGATGGTATTATTGGTGGTGAAGGTAATACACCTTCTCCAGTTGACCCTGTTAAGGTTGGTAAAATTGTTGCTTCAAACAATTCAGTTGAAGCAGATAGAGTTACAACATATATGATGGGCTTTGATCCAGATAAGAACAAGCTTATGATTGAAGCTACAAAGCGTAACTTCGGTGACAATCAGGTTCAGATTATTGGTGACACAACAGTTACACCATTCCGTCCAGCTATTGCAAGTCTCTTCGACGAAAAGACTGCTCGTGAATTCCCTAACCTTTTAGCTGTTGCTGGACACAACCTTCCTGGCGCACCTAAGGTAACAGATCCAAATCTTGTTACTCCAGAAATGGCTCTTCAAATTGAGCAGGCTTGTGCTGGTGGATGTCTTGCTTCTGTTAAGTTCGGTATGGACTTCTACAACCATAAGTCATCTATGAAGGGTGAAAATCTTAAGGTTTGCGTAATTGAAGGACCTGGTATTGAAATTAACGGCGAACGTTATTGGTTCGACAAGAACGGTAAGCCTTATACTAAGGAAGATCTTAAGAACCTTCCAATGAAGAAGTATGGTATGGGTAACTGTACACTTGCTACAACAGACGATATTTGCTTCTGGAAAGCAACAGGTTGTTGTGACCCTGCTAAGTGTGCATCTCTCATTTGCTTCGCTGGTGGTACATTACTTCCAATTGTAAGCCCAACAAACCCATGGCTTATTCCAACAGGTCTTGGTGTTATTGATATGATTGTTGAGCGTGCTATTTCTACTCTTAAGGGTGAACCTTGTGACGCTCCAATGCTTTCAAACAATGACCGTATTTTTGAACTTCCAAAGCTTTCTGAAGAAGATATGAAGAAAGACTTTATTCCAGCTAAAATGCCTCATCTTTCAATGATTGAAAGAGTTAAGCAGGCTGGACTCCAAACTTACTTACTTCTTTGTGCACTTCCTGTTAATCTCAATAAGAAGTATGGTACTGGTGGACACAATCACTAATTAATTAGTGTTAACGTTAAAGAAAAAATTCGGAGGTGAAATGAAATGCCAGAATTTAAGTATGAAATTACTGAGGAAATTGGAGAAATTTCTGAGAACGCAAAGGGTTGGACAAAAGAACTCAACATGATTTCATGGAACGAAGGAAAGCCAAAGTATGACATTCGTGACTGGGCTCCTGAACATGAAAAAATGGGTAAGGGTGTAACTCTTACTGAAGATGAAGCAGAAGAACTTTACAAGCTTCTTGCTAAGAAATTTGGCTAATAATCCATGAAAAAGAGCTGCGAACTTTTCGCAGCTCTTTTGCTTTTATTAAGTAATTGAATATATTGCCTTGATTATTTATTTATAAAAGAATAGAATATTAACTGTATTTTTTTTTAGGAAGTGTTAATTTTGAAGGCAAGAGAAAGCGTCTCAAATTATGAGGAACAATTGAAAAATTATTCTAGCTATGTTGCTGATGAAATTAAAAATGTAATTGGAACAGTAGGTCCAAGAGAGTCAGGAGAAGAGAGTGAACATCAGGCTCAGGATTATGTAGCTGATTCAATGAAGAACACAGCTGACTCAGTTGTAAAAGAGAAATTCACTCTTTCACCAAAAGCATTTATGGGCTGGGTTCTTGTTGACGGTATTGCAATGCTCATTTCTTCAATTCTTTTGAATACTGTTTTATTTGGTCTTACTACAGCCGTAGCTGTTAAAATTGTAATGCTTATCCTTACATTAATTTCAACAGTCTTAATTTTAGGTGAGTTCTTATTTTATAAAGAACTTCTAGATCCGTTTTTCCCAAAGAGAGAAACATATAACGTTGTATGCACAAGAAAATCTGCTGGTGAAACTAAAAAGAGAATTGTGTTTAGCGGCCATGTAGATTCAGCTTATGAATGGTACTATACATATCTTGGAGGCGGAAAGTTCTTAACTGCAATGATTGTTACTGAAATTGTTTCTTTGGTAGCAAACTTAATTATTGATATTTTAGTTCTCTGCGGGGTTACAGTTCCATTCCTCGTTGTAATAATGAAGATATTCGGAATTATTTCAATTCCTGCATTTATTTCAGTTATTTTCTTTGTTAACTGGAGAAGATGTGTGCCAGGAGCAAACGACAACTTAACAGGCGTGTTTGCAAGTATGGCAGTTATGAAATATCTTGCTGATAATAATATTCGTTTTGAAAACACTGAGGTTGTTGCAATGTCTACAGCCTGTGAAGAAGCTGGCCTTCGTGGTGCAAAAGCCTATGCAAAGGCACATGCACAGGAAATAAAGGACAGCGGTATAGAAACTGTTGTCGTTTGCGTAGATACACTTAGGGATTACGACTATATGGGTATTTATGCAAAGGATATGAGTGGTACAGTAAAGAATGACGAAAGAACAGCTGCTCTTGTTAAAGAGGCATCTAAGGTTGCAGGACTTGACCTTCCATATGCAAATGTGTTCTTTGGCTCTTCAGATGCTGCTGCACTTACACAGGGCGGAATTAGAGCTTGTTGCCTTGCGGCAATGGATCCAACTCCAGCTCGTTACTATCATACAAGACTTGACACAGCAGACAATCTTGACGAAAGATCAATTTATGCTGGTCTTGACACTATGCTTGAAGCAGCATTCTTGTTTGATGAAAAAGGACTTGAATTTTAATTTTCATAAAGGAGATGTCAAATATGAAAAACATGTACATTACTTGCCTTGATATGGAAGGCGTATTAGTACCAGAAATTTGGATTGCTTTTGCTGAGGAGACAGGCATTCCAGAACTTAAAAGAACAACAAGAGATGAACCAGACTATGATAAGCTTATGCAGTATCGTCTTAACATCTTAAAAGAGCACGGTCTTGGACTTAAAGAAATCCAGGCAACAATTGCAAAGATTGATCCAATTCCTGGCGCACGTGAGTTCCTTGACAAGCTTAGAAAAGAATGTCAGGTAATTATTCTTTCAGATACATTCGAGCAGTTTGCTGGTCCTCTCATTGAGAAGCTTGGCATGCCTTCAATTTTCTGCAACACTCTTGAGGTTGCTGACAATGGAGAAATTACTGGTTACAGAATGCGTTGTGAAAAGTCAAAGCTTACAACAGTTAAGGCTCTTCAGTCTATTGGATATGAGACAATTGCTTCAGGTGACAGCCACAATGACCTTGGTATGATTTTAAATTCAAAGGCAGGCTTCCTCTTCAAGAGCACAGATGCAATTAAGGCTGAATATCCTAGTCTTCAAGCTTTTGAAGAATATGATGATCTTTACAATGCAATTATTGCTGCAATGGACTAATTTTTGGACTTAATTTTATTTAAATAGAGGAGATGTTCAAAATGACTCTTGAATCTTTAATTAAAGATCAGGGCAAGGCTGCCCAGTATATGTTGGACGAAATAACATATATTATCAAGAATTTTGAAAAGAGAGACCCAGGCTCAAAGGGTGAGCTTCAAGCAGCTGAATATATGGCAGAAACTCTTAAAAATGAATGCGGCTGTGAAACAGTTTACATTGAGGAATTTGAAGAGCATCCAGATTCATTCTTCGGTTGGATTTGGATAACATTCACGCTTATGTTCCTTGCAATTCCAACTCTTTTTGTTGCACCAATTATTTCAATACTTTTAATTGCTGCAGGTTGGGCTTTAGCTCTTTTACAGTTTGGTTTGTATAAGAAGACAGTAGACAAACTTTTTGAAAAGAAGATTGGTCACAATGTAACTGCAATTAAGAAGTGTAAGGGCGAAGTAAAGCGTCGTATTTTCTTCAACGGACATATAGATGCTTGCTGGGAGTGGCCAGTAAACTATGCTCTTGGCGGCGTAGGCTTTGAGGGTCATATAGTTATTTCTGCTCTTGGTACTCTTTACTACCTTGGCATTGCTTCATTACAGGCATTTAAGACAGGTATCTTCAAGGGCATAAGACCTGGCACAAATCTTTATAAGGCTGCTCTTCGTGGTCTTATCTTTGCTCCATTCTGGGTAGGTATGTACTTCATGTGGAATAGAAGAAGAGTTGTTGACGGTGCTAATGATAACC
Organism: Ruminococcaceae bacterium UBA1772; assembly: GCA_002314645.1. Lineage (GTDB taxonomy): Bacteria > Bacillota > Clostridia > Oscillospirales > Acutalibacteraceae > UBA1227. The sequence goes on along the minus strand of DCGS01000100.1, from coordinate 29,577 downwards.
TTTCAGGTTGCTACATGGGTATTGCCATTCTTAAGGCTCTTCACGACCAGGGAATTGAACTTGAGAACACAGAAGTTGGTGTAATTCTCAACGGTTCTGAAGAAGCTGGTCTTCGTGGTTCTAAAGCATGGTGTGATGCTCATAAGGGTGAGTTCCAGGATGTTCCTACATTCATCTACTCATATGATACAATTCACGACCCTAAGTTCCTTATGGCAAACTACAGAGACCTCAACGGTACAGTTAAGTCAGATAAGGAAGTAACAGACCTCTTCATGGAAGCTGCAGATGACCTTGGTATTAAATGTATTAAGGGTTGGGTTCCACCACTTGGCGGTGCAACAGATAACGCAGCATTCCTTCAGGCTGGTTTCCGTTCTGCTGGTATTACTGGTCTTAACCACAAGCTTGAGAACTATTACCACACAAGAAGAGACACATATGACAATATGAACCTTAAAGGTCTTGGTGAGTGTTATGCAGTAAGTGTTAAAGTTCTTGAGAAGTTTGACAACGGTGCAAAACAGTAAAATGTAAAAGTAAAGGAGTTCGGTTTAATCCGAACTCTTTTTTATTGGTTCGTCTTTTTAGAATGTCTGTTAAAAATTTAACAAAACTTCTTGACGTATATATTTTTACTTTGTTATTATAATAGAAAGGGATGAATATCATTTCTTTTTAGCGAAAATTTAATGAAAAGAGGCTTATGTATTATGTTTGATCTTACAGGACAGGTAGTAGTTGTTTCAGGTGCTTCTTCAGGACTTGGCGCACAGATGGCAAGAGGATATGCAGCACAGGGTGCAACACTTGTTATAACAGCTCGTAGAGTTGAAAAGCTTGAGGCTTTAGCTGAAGAACTTCGTGCTGGTGGTACAACGGTTCTTCCACTTCAGTGTGACGTTACAGATTCAGTTCGCGTTAACGAAGTTGCAGCTGAGGTTGAAAAGGAATTTGGCAAGGTTGACGTTCTTGTTAACTGCGCTGGTTCAGCAGCAAACGCTGGCGTTTGTGAAATGACAAATGACGAGTGGGACTTCACAATTGCAGCTGACATGACAAGCGTATTCTATGTAACACGTGCATTTGCAAACATTATGAAGAAGAACAACTATGGTCGTATTATTAACATTGCTTCAATGTACGGTCTTGTTGGTAATACAGCAATGGACACAGTTGCTTACCACACATCTAAGGGCGGCGTTGTAAACTTCACTCGTGCAGTTGCAGCTGAACTTGCAAAGTTTGGTATTACATGTAATGCTATCTGCCCAGGTTACTTTGCTACAGAGCTTACAATAGACACTCTTAGCACAGACTCATTTAAGGCATATATGCAGGCTACAGTTCCTGTAGGTCGTTATGGTAACGAAGGCGAACTCAATTCAGCAGCAATCTTCCTTGCAGCTAAAGAGTCAAGCTACGTTACAGGCGTTATTCTTCCAGTTGATGGTGGATATACTTGCGTATAATATAAAGCTTATAGGGAAGCCAGTTTCATTTGAAGCTGGCTTCTTTTTTATGTTTTATTTATGCAAAATGTAGAAAAATGAAAATATTAAGAAATTGTTAAAATTAGTATTTGCAAATCTAAAAATAAATGATATACTCTATATGTAATTTTTGTGAGCGGTTGCTCACGGTCGAATAATTTATAGTTTTTGGAGGTTTTAAAATGGATACAAGATTCGCTATTTCAGAGTACCCAGATGCCCTTGCAATTAACGCAGAGCTCGACGCACTTATTAAGAAGCCAATTTACTCAATTAACAGAGATGCTTTGGCAAAGTATGAAGAAGAATACTTCGAGAAGAAGTGTGCAACTTCAAAGAAGATGATTACAGAAGCACGTGATGTTATCCCTGGCGGTGTACAGCACAACCTTGCTTTCAACCATCCATTCCCAATCGTAATGACAAAGGCTGAAGGCGCTTATCTTTACGACATTGACGGAAACAAGTACTATGACTTCCTTCAGGCTGGTGGTCCAACAATCCTTGGTTCAAATGACCCAGTTGTTCGTGACGCAGTTAAGGACCTTCTTGACACATGTGGTCCTTCAACAGGTCTTTTCCATGAGTATGAGTACAAGCTTGCTAAGAAGATTTCAGAGTGTGTACCTTCAGTAGAAATGTTCCGTATGCTCGGTTCAGGTACTGAGGCTTGTATGTGCGCAGTTCGTGTAGCTCGTCTTGCAACAGGTAAGAAGAACATCCTTAAAATGGGTGGTGCTTACCACGGCTGGTCAGATCAGCTTGCATGGGGTATGCGTGTTCCTGGTACAAAGAACCTCCAGTCAAAGGGTGTTCCTATGTTCGTATTTAAGCATACACAGGAATTCTTCCCAGGTGACCTCAAGGATCTTGAAAGAAAGCTCAAGATGAACGAAAAGAACGGTGGTACTGCTGGTGTATTCATTGAGCCAATTGGCCCAGAATCAGCTACTCGTCCAGTAACAAGAGAATTCGTTAAGGGTGTAGAAGAACTCTGCCACAAGTATGGCGCACTTCTCATCTGTGATGAAGTTGTATCTGGTTTCCGTATTGGTCTTTCAGGTGCTCAGGGTTACTACGGCATTGATCCAGACCTTACAATCTTTGGTAAGATTATTGCTGGTGGTTA
>DCGS01000100.1:9083-26841 GCA_002314645.1 Ruminococcaceae bacterium UBA1772 | reverse complement strand
GCAATGTGCGGTGGTACAATGGCTGCTACTCCACTTTCATGTGTTGCTGGTTACACAGCAATCTGTGAAATTGAGAAGCGTAACGCTTGTGAAGTAGCTGGACAGATGGGTGACCGCCTTACAAAGGGTCTTCAGAAGTCTATTGAAAAATACAACCTTCCATTCGTTGCATTCAACGTTGGTTCAGTTTGTCACCTTGACACAGTTGGTACAATGCAGTACTCAATTGACTGGGGCAAGCTCTGGCAGGTTCCTGGCATCCTCAAGGAAACTGGCGTAAGACAGAAGGAAATGCAGAACATGGGTGCAGCTTACATGGCTGAAGGCCTTGTAACTCTTGCAGGTTCTCGTCTTTACACTTCTGCTGCTTACACAGAAGAAATGATTGATGATGCTATTGCTCGCTTTGACAAGGTATTCGCTCAGTGCGAAAAGATTGACTTCAAGAAATAATCAAAGGTGTGACGAATATGGCTTACGAAATTAATGAAGCAAAGGCTCTCGTTGTAGAAGCTGGAAAGAAACTTGTAGAGAACGGACTTATTGCACGTACATGGGGAAATGTCAGTGCAAGAATTTCCGACACACAATTCGTAATTACTCCTAGTGGAAAACCATATGAGACTTTAACACCAGAGGAAATAGTTGTTGTTAATATTGATGACTGTGAATACGAAGGTGACATCAAGCCTTCAAGTGAGAAGGGCATTCATGCAGATGCATACAGACTTCGTCCAGAAGTTAACTTCGTAATTCACACACATCAAATTTATGCTTCAGCACTCAGTACATCTTCAAGAGGTGTTCCAGAGGTTCCATATAGAATGCTCTCAACACTTGGTCCAGTTGTACCGGTTGCTGACTATGGCATGCCTTCAACAGACACTCTTCGTAAGGGTGTGGAGGCAGCATACATAAACTATCCAAACAGTACTGCTATTATCATGAAGCATCACGGTGCTGTATGTCTTGGTAAAGACATGGCACATGCATTCAAGGTGGCAGAAGTTCTTGAGGATACATGTAAAAAAGAAGTAGGCAAAATTTGCATGGAGGTTTCAGGAATGAGCCGCATTGGTGCAAATATGCTCTCTTCAGTATTTGAAGACTATACTCTTGGCGCAAAGAAGAAGGACTTCGACTTTGTGGATCTTTGCAGCAGCCGTCGTGAGGGCGATGTATTCGTTCTTACAACTGCAGAAGGCGAAGAGTTCGTATGCAGCGTTGAAACAGGCGTTGCAAAGGTTGGAATTGCTCCACGTGCGTCAATTATCCACAGTGCAATTTACAAGTCTTCAAATGTAAAATATATTAGCCATTTTGATGACAAGCACGCTGTTGCTCTTTCAAAGCTTGGAATTGACATAAAGCCACATCTTGATGACTTTGCTCAAATTGCAGGTCATAACGTTAAGTGCGCTGAGTGGAACAAGTCAAGCTACAGAACAGATGCACCAGCAATTGCAAAAGCTCTTAAAAACAGAAATGCTGTATTCATTAAGGGCATGGGTGCACTTTGCACAGGCGCATCTCAGTATGATTGCGACGCTGTAAAGCTTGTTCTTGAGAAGGAATGTATTACTGAACTTGCTTCAAGACTTGCTCACCAGAATCATGCTGTAGATTCTCTTGACGCAATGATTATGCGTGTTATTTATGTTCTTAAGTATTCAAAGAAGGCTAGTGAATAATTAAATGTTTACCGCCCTGCATACGTATACAGGGCGGTATTTTTTTAAAGGAGGCGAAAACGTGTCGAGTTCATTTTGTAAACCAGCTTTTTTAAAGTCTGACGAAGAGCGAAAGAAGGTTATACTTGAAACAGGTATAAACGAGTTCGCGGCTCTAGGACTTGAAGAGGCGAACATAAATGTTATTGCTAAAAAAGCTGGCGTTTCTGTAGGACTCCTCTATAAGTATTTCGCCACCAAGGAAGACTTCTTTTTGACATGCGTTGAAGAGGCGGTTAAAACTTTAGAGGAAATAGTGTCTGAAGTTGTAACGTCTAATGACAAAATACTTGTTAGGGCTGAAAAGCTTATTAGAACCATTCAAAAAACAAGTGGCGCCGATTCAAAATATGTCAAACTATATAATGAAATAACAAAAATATCCAATGAAAAAGAATTGTCAAAAGATGTGAGTGAAAGTGCAAAGCTCCTTGCAAACAGGGTAGAAGGCGTTTCTGCTAAAGCCTACTCAGACTTTATTGCAAAGGCTCAAAAGGATGGGGATATTAGAAACGATTGTGACCCTAAAATGTTTGCCTTTTTCTTTGACTCAGTACTTATGACTCTTCAGTTTTCATACACATGTGACTACTATAGAGAACGTATGAAAATATTCTGTGGAGAAGATATTTTTGAAAATGATGAAAAAGTTGTAGATGAACTATTAAAGTTCTTTGAATCCGCATTTACATTTTCTAGAAGTGACTTAAAGTAATATCAAAAGACAAGGTGTTAAAAATGGGAAAATATGTTATTGCATATGACATTGGAACAACAGGTGTAAAAACATGTCTTTTTGAAATAGATAAGACTATTGTTTTAAAAGCAGCTGCATCGCACGGGTACAACCTTTATATGGTTGAAAACGGTGGTGCTGAACAGGACTTCAATGAGTGGTGGACTGCAATGGCAGAAACAACCGCTGATATTATGAACAGTGAGGAAGTTAAAGCCTTAAATATTACTGCAAAGGATATTGAAGGTATTTCATTCTGTTCTCAAATGCAGGGTCTTGTAGCACTTGATAAGGACTGCAATGTAATTCGTCGTCCTATGAGCTACATGGATCAGCGTGCAAAGGAAGAAATTAAAAAGGGAATTGCAAACGGCATTCAGATTGCTGGCGCTAATGTGTTTAAACTTCTTCCATATCTTTACTACACAGGAGCAGTTTCCTGTTCAGTAAAGGACCCAATTTGGAAATATAAGTGGATTGAGGCTCATGAGCCTGAAAACTTTAAAAAGATATATAAAATAGTAGACGTTAAAGAGTCTTTAATTGCTCATATGACAGGAAAAATTATTATGACTCCAGACTCTGCTTTTGGTCAGCTTCTCTATGACACAAGAAAGGGTCATGAGGGCTGGTGTAAGCCAGTATGTAAGCTTGTAGATGTAAACCCTGACCATCTTGCTGACATTGTTAAATGTACAGACGTAGTTGGTGGGCTTACAGAAAAGGCGGCAAACGAACTTGGCCTTGTTCCTGGTATTCCAGTATTCGGTGGCGGTGGAGACGCAACTCTTATTGGCGTTGGTGCTGGCGCTACACGTCCAGGTGACACTCATATTTATTCTGGAACATCCGGCTGGGTTTCAACAGTCGTTGAAAAGCAGACTGTAGATACAGGAGCAATGATTGCAGCAATAGTTGGTGCCGAAGAGGGAAGATACAACTATTTTGCAGAGCATGAAACATCTGGTAAGTGTCTTGAGTGGGTAAAGAATCACTTAGCGCTTGATGAAATTGGCATCTATCTTGAAAAGAAGGATGTAACTGAATCTGTAGAAAACTTTGAAGAGACATATACAAGTCTTTACGACTATCTTTCAAAGGTAATGAAGGAAACTCCAGCAGGCTCAAACGGTGTTATCTTCACACCATGGCTCCATGGTAACAGATGTCCATTTGAGGACCCTAATGCTGCAGGTGTATTCTTTAACATTAATATTGATACAGGTAAGAGAGACCTTATAAGATCTGTAATTGAAGGCGTATGTTTCCAGAACCGCTGGATGTATGAGCAGGAGGCAAAGAAGGTAGACGTTTCCGACACAGTAAGATTTGTAGGTGGCGGAGCACTTTCGGATGTAACTTGTCAAATCCTTGCAGACGTACTTCAAAAGAAGGTTGAAACAGTTGCAAGCCCACAGAACGTAGGTGCTGTAGGTGCTGCTGCAATTATTGGTGTTGGAATAGGTGCAATTAAGAATCTTGATGAAGTAAGAAACTTCATTCCTGCAGAAAAGACATTCATTCCAAACCCTGAAAATAAAGCAGTATACGACAAGAATTTTGAAGTGTTTAAGACACTTTACAAGAACAATAAGAAGGCATTTGCCACTCTTAATGGTTAAAGTTTAAAGGAGTATTTATGAAGGTATTGTTTGTATGTTCTCAGAATATGTGCAGAAGTCCATATTGTGAGTATATGTTTAGAAAAATGGTAAGCGAAAGCCCAGTACTCAATGGCAAGGTAGAGGTTCATTCTTCTGCTGTTATGAGTCCTGTAAAGAATATTCATGAGAATACTGCAAATGAGCTTATTAAAGAAGGCTTTACTAAAGAAGAGGTATATGCTCACAAGCCTGGTTATATTCTTAGAAGATATGACTGGAAGCTCTTTAAAGAGGCGGACGTTATCATTGGCATGACCAACGGTCATAGAGCTCTTATTCCATTCTTCTGGAAGAATAAGTTTATGACTCTTTCAGAGGCTGCTATAGGTGAATACAAGCCTGTTCCAGATCCATGGCTTCAAAAACCAGATGAATACTCAAAGTCAATGCAGGTAATAAAGGCGTATATTGAACAGTATGTAAAGAACCTTGAAACTGAAATGCAAGTTTAATAAATAATAATTGCATTTTTTAGAAATAACCTATTGACAAATAAATATAATGGGTCTAAAATAGTCGATAAGGCAAGGGTGTCTTGGGAGTTATCTTCCAAGGCACCCTTCTCTTTTTATTTCCAAAAATGAGAGGTTAAACCTCTTAAATGTCATTTTTAGTGTAAAGGAGAATTATTATGGGAACAGTACCAGAACTTTTTGGTAGCATGGTTTTTGACGACAGAGTAATGAAAGCAAGACTTTCAGATAAAATCTACAATTCCATGAAAAAGACTATAGAGGAAGGCGCAGATTTAGATATTTCAGTGGCAAATGCAGTTGCACAGGCAATGAAGGACTGGGCAATTGAAAAAGGCGCTACTCACTATACACATTGGTTCCAGCCTCTTACTGGTGTAACAGCTGAAAAACACGACAGCTTCATTTCACCATCTCCAGATGGAAGAGTAATAATGGAATTCTCCGGAAAAGAACTTATTAAAGGTGAGCCGGATGCTTCTTCTTTCCCATCAGGTGGTCTTAGAGCTACATTCGAAGCTCGTGGATATACAGCATGGGACCCAACATCATTTGCATTCGTAAAGGGTAAAACACTTTGCATTCCAACAGCATTCTGTTCATATGGCGGTGAAGCACTTGACAAGAAGACTCCTCTTCTTCGTTCAATGCAGGCACTTAACACACAGGCAATTCGTATTCTTAGACTTTTTGGTAACGACGAAGTTCGTCAGGTTCGTACAAACGTAGGTCCTGAGCAGGAATACTTCCTTATTACTAAGGAAGTTTACGAGCAGAGAAAAGACCTTATCTTCACAGGTAGAACTCTTTTCGGTGCTAAGCCTCCAAAGGGTCAGGAAATGGATGACCATTACTTTGGTATTATCAAGCCACGTGTTGCAGCATACATGGAAGACCTCAACGAGGAACTCTGGAAACTTGGTATTCTTGCTAAGACAGAGCACAACGAGGTTGCACCAGCTCAGCATGAACTTGCTCCTATATTCACAACTACAAACCTTGCAACTGACAACAACCAGTTGACAATGGAAATTATGCAGAAGGTTGCTGCAAAGCACGGCCTTGTTTGTCTTCTCCATGAAAAGCCATTTGCTGGCGTAAACGGAAGTGGTAAGCACAACAACTGGTCTATTGCTACAGACAAGGGTGAAAACCTTCTTTCTCCTGGTGACACACCACATGAGAACGCACAGTTCCTTCTCTTCCTCTGTGCAGTAATTAAGGCCGTTGATGACTATCAAGATCTTCTTCGTCTTTCAGTTGCTACAGCAGGAAACGACCATCGCCTTGGTGCAAACGAAGCACCTCCAGCAGTTATTTCTATCTTCCTTGGCGATGAACTTACTGCAGTTCTCAAGTCAATTGAAGAGGATAAGCCATACCTTGATGCAGGTAAGGAAGTAATGAAGCTTGGCGTTTCTGTTCTTCCAAAATTCCAGAAGGATACAACAGATAGAAACCGTACTTCTCCATTTGCATTTACAGGAAACAAGTTTGAGTTCCGTATGCTCGGTTCTTCAAACAGTATTGCTTGCTGTAACATGCTTCTCAACTCTGCAGTGGCTGAATCGCTCAAACAATATGCAGATAAACTTGAAGGTGCAGAGGACTTCAACGCAGCTCTTGATGCACTTATTAAGAAGACTATTAAAGACCACAAGAGAATCATCTTCAACGGAAACGGTTATGATGATGCTTGGATTAAAGAAGCTACTGAGGAAAGAGGTCTCTTGAACCTTAGAACAACAGCAGATGCAATGCCAAGACTTCTTGATGAGAAGAACGTTCAGATGCTCACATACCACAAGGTATTCTCTAAGGCTGAGCTTGAATCTCGTTGCGAGGTTATGCTTGATAACTACTGTAAGTCAGTAAGCATTGAAGCTACAACAATGATTGATATGGCTAAGAAGCAGATTGTTCCAGCAATTGAAGAATACATTTCATATGTTGCAACAACAGCAGCTGCAAAGGCAGCACTTGGTCCTGAAATCAGCTGTAAGTTTGAGAAGGAAAGAGTTGCACGTCTTTCAGTGTTGGTTGATCAGATTGTTGAAAGAACAGCTACACTTGAAGCAAAACTCGCTGAGTTCTCAGATATTGCTGACATTATTCCTGCAGCAGAATTTATTCGTGATGAAATCCTTACAACAATGGAATCTGTTCGTGAGGCTGCAGATGAGGCTGAAGTATTAACTGCTGAAAAATACTGGCCATTCCCAACATATGGTGACATTTTATTCAGCGTAAAATAATAGAAAGTGATGATATAAGTTATGTGTTCAATAATGGGTTACTGTGAAAGCGGTATATCTTACGAGGAATTTAAAGCTGGCTTTGACATGACTATAAGTCGTGGGCCAGACGATTCAAGGATTGTAGATACTGGCAACGGTTATCTTGCATTCCATAGACTTGCAATTATGGGCCTTCATCCAGAAGGAATGCAGCCATTCAGCTTGAATAATAGAATGGTTGTTTGTAACGGCGAAATCTATGGCTTTGAAAATCTTCGTAATGAACTTAAAAGTGAATATACGTTTCAGAGTGATTCAGACTGTGAAATACTTCTACCAATGTATGAGAAGTATGGCGTAGAGATGTTCAAAATGCTCGACGCAGAGTTTGCATGCATAATTTACGACGGTGAAACAGGCGAGTATATTGCCGCTAGAGATCCAATTGGAATTAGACCTCTTTACTATGGTCTTCTTCCTTCTGGTGCTCCAGTATTTGCAAGTGAACCAAAGAACTTGGTTTCACTTGTAGAAAAGATTATGCCATTCCCTCCAGGACATTACTACAAGGGTGGGGAATTCATCTGCTACAACGACATTGCTGCAGTGGACGAATACATTTATGATGACATTGATACCGTCTGCAAAAACATTCACGACAAGCTAGTTTCAGGTATTGAAAAGAGGCTTGTTGCCGATGCAAAGGTCGGCTTCCTTCTCTCCGGAGGTTTAGATTCTTCACTTGTTTGTTCAGTTGCTCAGAAGGCAAGTGAGAAACCTATTAAGACCTTTGCTATCGGCATGAGCGAAGATGCAATTGACCTAAAATATGCAAAGGAAGTTGCGGATTACATAAAGAGTGATCACTCTGAAATAATCATTTCAAAAGAGGATGTTTTATCTTCACTCGACACTGTAATTAAAATACTTGGAACATATGATATTACAACAACGCGTGCTTCTATGGGTATGTACCTTATCTGCAAGGCAATTCACGAGCAGACAGACATAAGAGTTCTTTTAACAGGAGAGATTTCAGACGAACTCTTTGGATACAAATACACTGACTTTGCACCAAGTGCAGAGGAATTCCAAAAAGAGGCACAGAAGAGAGTACGCGAACTTCATATGTACGATGTACTTCGTGCAGACAGATGTATTTCTGTAAACTCACTTGAGGCTCGTGTTCCATTCGGCGATTTAGACTTTGTTAAATACGTAATGGCAATTGACCCTGAAATGAAGCTCAACAAATACGGAAAAGGTAAGTACCTTCTTCGTAAGGCTTTTGAGGGTGACTACTTGCCAGACAGCATTCTTTATAGAGAAAAGGCTGCATTCTCAGATGCTGTTGGCCATTCAATGGTTGACTACCTTAAAGAGTATGCAGAAGGATTTTACACAGACGAAGAGTTTGAAGAAAAGTGTAAGCAGTATACATATGCAACACCATTCACAAAGGAGTCTCTTCTTTACCGTGAAATCTTTGAAAAATATTACCCAGGTCAGGCTGAAATGGTCGTTGACTTCTGGATGCCAAACAAGTCCTGGGAGGGTTGTGACGTTAACGATCCATCTGCTCGTGTTCTTTCAAACTACGGTGCAAGTGGAGAATAATAGATTCCTACCAAAATGAAAGAGATGTGGATTTTTCCACATCTCTTTTGTTTTATTTAATTACATATAAAATATAGTTGACTTAAGGAAGTCCAAAAGTTATACTTGTAGGAAATGTATAACAGAGGAAGTGGTTATGTGCCTGGCGGTAAACATGTACTTGGCATGCCAAACGGTAAGCATATCTTCGGTACTGTTAAGGTTGGAGAAAAGGGTCAAATTGTTATTCCAAAGGATGCAAGAAACCTTTTTGGTATTAACCCTGGAGACACGCTTTTAGTTCTTGGCGATGAAAAAACGGGCATTATTGTTACAACACCAGATGTTATGAATGATGTTGCAATGAAAGTATTTGGAAATGTTGAATGAGAAGAGGATAAAAATGAGTAATACAGAAATGTTTACAAGCCTTGGAATTAGTCCAAAAGTAGTAGACTACTCTGAAGGCATAATATCAGAGCTTCGTGAAAGATTTGAAGAGCTTGATAGAGTTGCTGAATATAATCAGCTTAAAATAATCAAGGCAATGCAGGACAACCGTGTTTCTGCAGCGTGCTTTGCTGGTACAACAGGATATGGTCATGATGATATGGGTCGTGACACACTTGAAAATGTTTATGCATCTGTATTCCACACAGACGCAGCAATTGTTCGTGGACAGATTACATGCGGTACACACGCACTTGCCATTGCACTTTCAGCAAACTTACTTCCAGGAGATGAAATGCTTTCTCCAGTTGGAAGACCATACGACACACTTGAAGAGGTTATAGGCATTCGTGAATGTCCATGTTCTCTTAAGGAAATGGGAGTTACATACAGAGAAGTAGACCTTCTTCCTGATGGAACTTTCGACTATGATGCAATTAAAGCGGCAATTAATGAGAAGACAAAGCTCATTGAAATACAGCGTTCAAAGGGTTACGCTCAAAGACCAACTTTCTCAGTTTCACAAATTGGTGAACTCATAAAGTTTGTTAAGGGTGTAAAGCCTGACGTAATTGTAATGGTAGATAACTGTTACGGCGAATTCGTTGAGACAATTGAACCATCAGATGTTGGTGCTGACATGGTTGTTGGTTCACTCATTAAAAATCCAGGTGGCGGACTTGCTCCAATAGGTGGATACATCTGTGGTAGACAGGATATTATTGACAGATGCTTCTACAGACTTACAGCGCCTGGAATTGGTTCAGATGTAGGTGCAAGCCTGGATCTTAACACCAAACTTTATCAGGGACTTTTCATGTCTCCTACAGTTGTTGCAGGCGCAATAAAGGGCGCAATCTTTGCAGCAAACATGTATGAGAGACTTGGCTTCAAAGTCCTTCCAAATGGATCTGAAAGTCGTCACGACATTATTCAGTCCATTGAACTTGGAAGCCCTGAAAGAATGCTTGCATTCTGTAGAGGAGTCCAGGCTGCAGCACCTGTAGACAGCTACGTAACACCTGTAGCGTCACCAATTCCAGGCTATGACGACGAAGTGGTTATGGCTGCTGGAGCATTTGTTCAAGGCTCATCTATTGAGCTCTCAGCAGACGGCCCAATTCGTCCACCTTATGCAATTTATTTTCAGGGTGGACTTACATGGAGTCACGCAAAACTTGGAATTATGATGTCCCTTCAAAAGATGCTTGATGATGGACTTGTTGAACTAGACTAAGGAGTAGAAAATGGAAAAGTATAAGTCAAAAACCCAAATTTTAAAGATTGTTCTTGCAGTTGTAACAATCATCTTAACTGTAGTATTTGCAGTAAAAGGTGCAAGTGCATTATTCTCAGCAGACAAGAACTATGAGTTCAGTCGTACAGAAAGCTTTACTCGTGCAACAACAGCAGAGGAAGAAGATTATGACGAGGATTCAACAATTTGTGATGTTGAATTCGTAAACGAAGACGAAAGCCTTACAATGATTGTTACATACTCTTACGAGGACTGGGAAGAACTCGAAGAGGGTGCAGTAATAGATGGTTTTGTGTATAAAAATGCAGACGGATATGAAGTTGCAATTCCAGATAAGGCAATGGAATCTAAAATTGTAGACGTTGCAAATGACGCTCTTTTCAATGAGAATTCTCAGAACTTTGCAATTGCAGTTGCATTTGCTCTCATGGCAGTTTCATTCATTATTATGACTGTTAAGAACGACTTCTTTACTACATATGAGAAGAGCTGGTTCCTTACAATTATGGTTGCAGCTGGTATTGTTTCACTCATTGCACCAGAGGAAAGCTGTAACGGTGTAAACGGTCTTTGGATTATGATCCTTTACCTTGCAGACACATTCCTTAACATTCTTTGCGAACTTCTTATTTCTAAGCAGTCAAAGTGGAATTTCATTGTATCTGTAGCAGTTGAAATTACTGAAATTGCAATCTGTCTTGTTCTTGCATACAGATTTGCAACATTCGCTACAACACTCTTCTTCTGGCTTCCATGTGACATTATCAGCTTCATTAACTGGCACAGACATCCAGATAGAGAAGAGGATGAACTTACAGAGGTTAGAACTCTTACAGGTAAGCAGGAAGTATTAATTATTGTTGGTATTTTCGTATGGACTATTGTTGTAGGTTATGCACTCACACTCTTCACAGAGGGCAGCGACCTCTTCAAGGGCAACGAAACACTTGAAATTATTGTATGCTACCTTGATGCATGCGTTTCTGCAGTAGGTGTTGCAAACGGTCTCTTTATTCTCTTCAGATACAGAGAACAGTGGGTTGCATGGTTCATAGATGCAATCCTTGAGGGTGTTATAAATATTCTTTCAGGCCAGATTGTTCTTCTTGTTCTCAAGGTTGGTTACCTTACAAACTCAACATACGGATATATCAAGTGGACACAGTACATTAAGGCTCATCCAGAGGTACTCGTAGGTAGCAAAAAGGCTGCGGCTATTGAAAAAGAATAAAAATACAAAAATATTCATAATTTTTGAATAATTATGCATTAATAATGCTTGACTTTTGTGCTCTATATATTTATTATATAGAGCATAAATTCTTTTAGAGGTATAAATATTCAAAAGTAGGAGGAATAGTCATGACAAAAATCTTTATAGATGGCAGTGCAGGAACAACAGGTCTTCGTATACATGACAGACTTTATGACAGAAAAGATCTTGAACTCATAGTTCTTTCAGAAGAACTTAGAAAAGATGAGTCCGCACGACGTGATGCCCTCCACGAAGCAGACATTGCATTCCTTTGTCTTCCAGATGCCGCAGCAGTTGAATCTGTTGCCCTGGCAGAGGGTAGTAATGTAAAAATAATAGACACCTCAACAGCACACAGAACAAATGACGACTGGACATATGGTTTCCCAGAACTCACAGGAATGACAGAGAAAATTAAAAGTTCCAAAAGAGTTGCAAACCCTGGTTGTTATGCAAGTGGTTTCATTTCACTTGTTGCACCACTTGTAGAAAAAGGTATTATTTCGAGCGATTCATACCTCAACTGTTTTGCAGTATCTGGATATTCAGGTGCTGGTAAAAAGGGAATTGCTCAGTATGAGGATGAAAATAGAGACGAGCTTCTTTCTGCTCCTCGTCAGTATGCATTGACTCAGGAGCATAAGCATCTTCCAGAAATGGCTAAAATTTCAGGCCTTTCAAATACTCCAATTTTCTGCCCATTCATTGCACCATACTATTCAGGCATGGAAGTTACAGTTTCATTGTTTAAGAAGGATATAAATGGTACAATAGATAGCATTAAAGAAGTACTTGAAGACTACTATTTGAACTCACCTATAGTTAAGTTCAAAGGTGACATTTCTGAAGGTGGTTTCCTTTCAGCGTCTAACATGTCTGGAAGAGATGACATGGAAATAACTGTTCACGGAAACGAAGACAGAATACTTCTTGTTTCAAGATTTGATAATTTAGGTAAAGGCGCTTCTGGTGCCGCAATTCAAAATATGAATATACTCTTGGGGCTTCCTGAAACAGAGGGCCTCAATATAGACTGAAAGAGAGGATAAGAATTATGAAAATGATAAATGGCGGTGTTTGCGCAGCTCAGGGATTTAAAGCGGCAGGTATGCACTGCGGTGTAAGAAAGAATAAGACAAAGAAGGATCTTGCCCTCATCTTCAGTGAAGTTCCAGCATCTGCTGCTGGCGTATATACAACAAACCTTGTTAAAGGTGCTCCAATTGCTGTAACAAAGAGTCACATTGCAGATGGCGTAGCACAGGCAATTATTGTAAACAGTGGTAACGCAAATACTTGTAATGCTAACGGTGTTGAAGTTGCTGAAAGCATGTCACAGCTTACAGCAGACGCACTTGGCATTCCTTCAAACAATGTACTTGTTGCATCAACAGGTGTAATTGGTCAGCCACTTAACCTTGAACCAATTGCTGCTGGTATTCCAGAGCTTGCAAAGACTCTCTCTGTAGAGGGTGGACATGATGCTGCTGAAGCAATCATGACAACAGACACAGTGGCAAAGGAAGTTGCTGTTGAGTTTGAAATTGGTGGAAAGAAGTGTACTCTTGGTGGTATTGCTAAGGGTTCAGGTATGATCCATCCAAACATGGCAACAATGCTTGTATTCTTAACAACAGACGTTTGCATTTCATCTGACATGCTTAAGAAAGCACTTAAGTCAGATGTTGCTAATACATTTAACATGCTTAGCATTGATGGTGACACATCAACTAACGATTCATGCATGATCATGGCAAATGGTCTTGCTGGAAACGAAGAAATTGCATATGAAGGAAAAGACTTCATTGAGTTCATGAGAGCGCTTAACACAGTAACAGTTGCTCTTTGCAGAATGATTGCTGGTGACGGTGAAGGTGCTACAAAGCTTCTTGAGTGTGTAGTTTCTGGCGCATCAGACATTCAGACAGCAAAGGCTGTTGCAAAGAGCGTAATTTGCTCAAGCCTTCTTAAGGCTGCAATGTTTGGCGCAGACGCAAACTGGGGCCGTGTACTTTGTGCAATAGGCTACAGTGGAGTAAAGGTAGACGTTGACAAGGTTGACGTTTTCTTCAAGTCAAACAAGGGCATCATCAACGTATGTAAGGATGGTGCAGGCCTTGACTTCTCAGAGGAAATTGCAAAGGAAATTCTTCTTGAGGATGAAATTGAAATTCTCATTAACTTAAATAGTGGTAGCGTTACATCAACAGCTTGGGGATGTGACCTTACATATGATTACGTAAAGATTAACGGTGACTACAGAACCTGAGGTGAAAAAGAATGAATTTAGTATTTTCTAGTGCTCAAAGAGCCGAAGTACTTACACAGGCCATTCCATACATCCAAAAGTACTATGGAAAAATTATTGTTGTAAAGTACGGCGGAAACGCAATGATAAACGAAGAGCTCAAACAGCAGGTTATGGAGGACATTGTTCTTCTTTCTCTCATTGGAATGAAGATTGTAGTTGTTCATGGTGGTGGCCCAGAGCTTACTAGCCTCATGAAGCAGCTCGGCAAGGAGTCCGTATTTGTTGACGGACTTCGTGTAACAGACAAGGAGACAATTGACATTGCTCTCATGGCACTTGCTGGTAAAGTTAATAAATCGCTCGTAAACCTCATTGGTACAAAGGGCGGTAACGCAGTTGGCCTTTCAGGTATGGACGGTCACTTAATAGAAGCTCAAATGAAGGACGACAAGCTCGGCTACGTTGGTCACATTACAAACGTCAACCCAAAGCCAATTACTGACCTTCTTGACAATGGCTACATCCCAGTAATTTCAACTCTTGGTTGTAACGACGAGGGTGACATTTTCAACATTAACGGTGACACAGCAGCTTCTGCAATTGCTGGTGCACTTCATGCTGACAGACTCATCATGATGACAGACATTGCAGGTCTTTTAAGAGACAAGGATGACCCTAGAACTCTCATTTCAGAGCTCACAGTAAGTGACGCTGTCAACCTCTTTAAGGATGGCTTCATTTCAGGTGGCATGATTCCAAAGGTTGACTGCTGCATTGAGGCAATAAACAGTGGTGTGGGTGACGTTACAATCATGGACGGTAGAATCCCTCACTCAATTCTCATTGAACTTCTGACAGATGAAGGTGCTGGTACACTTGTTACGTCAGACAAAGTTAAAGGTGAAAAATAATGGATAATATAATTGCAAAGGACAAGGAATACGTTGCAAATACATACGGTCGTTTTCCTGTTCAAATAGTTTCTGGTAAGGGCTCATACGTATACGACGAGTCTGGAAAGAAATACATAGATATGGGTTCTGGCATTGGTGTTACTGCATTTGGTATTTCAGATGACGAATGGGTTAAGGCTGTAACAGATCAGCTTCAAAAAGTACAGCACATGTCAAACCTCTACTACACAGAACCATGTGCAGACCTTGCGGAAATTCTCTGTAAGAGAACTGGCATGAAGAAGGTATTCTTTGGAAACTCAGGTGCTGAGGCAAACGAGTGTGCAATTAAGGTTGCAAGAAAGTATGCACAGGACAAAAAGGGCAAGGACTACTACAATGTAATTACCCTTGTAAACAGCTTCCACGGAAGAACAATAACAACACTTGCTGCAACTGGTCAGGACCACTTCCACGAGCTCTTCACACCGCTCACAGAAGGTTTTCTCTATGCAGAGGCAAACAACCTTGATTCAGTAAAAGAACTCGTTAAAAACAACAAGGTAGCAGGTATTCTCATAGAGTGCGTTCAGGGTGAGGGTGGAGTACTCCCACTTACAAAAGACTTCGTTAAAGGCGTAGAAGAACTCTGCCACGAAGAAGACATTGTCTTCATGATAGACGAAGTACAAACAGGTAACGGACGTACAGGTAAGCTCTACGCATACCAGAACTTTGATGTTAATCCAGATGTAGTTTCAACTGCAAAAGGACTTGCTGGTGGACTTCCAATGGGCGCGTGCCTTCTTGGAGAAAAAGTAAAGGACGTATATGGTCCTGGTGACCACGGTTCAACCTTCGGTGGTAACCCGGTATGTGCTGCTGGCGCCATCAACATCATCAACAGAATAGATGATGAACTTCTCAAAGAAGTAAACTGCAAGAGTGAATACATCTTTAAGAGCCTTGAAGGTGCAAAAGGTGTAAAGAGTGTTTCTGGTCTTGGTCTTATGATAGGCATTGAAACAGAAAAGCCTGCAAAAGAAATAGTCCAGGAGTGCATTAAGAGAGGTGTTCTTCCACTTACAGCTAAAACTAAGGTAAGACTCCTCCCAGCACTTAATATTTCAGATGAGGCCCTTGTAGAGGCCATTACAGTGCTTAAAGAAGTTATTGGTGAATAAAAATAAAAAGCTCAGATAAGCATATGCCTATCTGAGCTTAGTTTTTGTTAATTAGAGAAGTTCAATACCATTCTCTTTGCAAATTTTAATCATTTCTTCTGGCCAAATTGAAACCTGAACTTCACCTATGTGTGCTTTTTCAAGCATGTACATACAAGTTCTTGACTGACCAATACCGCCACCAATTGTAAGTGGAAGAGTATTATCTTTGATTCCTTTGTGGAATGGGTATACGAGTCTGTCTTCGGCGTCAGCTTTTTTAAGCTGGGAGAGAAGTGCCTGTGAGTCAACACGGATTCCCATTGAAGAAAGTTCATATGCACAGCCGAGAACTTCGTTCCATACGAGGATGTCACCGTTGAGTGACCAGTCGTCATAGTCTGGAGCTCTGCCGTCGTGCTTTTCGCCATTTGAAAGGACATCACCAATTTGCATGAGGAAAACAGTTTTCTTTTCCTCTACTATTTTGTTTTCTCTTTCCTTTGCTGAAAGAGTAGGGTACATGTCAAGGAGCTCCTGAGTTGTTATGAAGAACACTTCACGCTCCATTGTTCTTGTAAGAGAAGGGAATGCCTTATTTACAGCATCCTTTGAGTCAGCAAGAGCGCCGACAATCTTTCTTACAATGTCTTTGAGGAATTCTACGTTTCTATCCTCAGCTGTTATTACACGTTCCCAGTCCCACTGATCTACGTAAATAGAGTGGAGGGTGTCACAGTAGTCGTCGCGTCTAATTGCTGACATATCTGTGTAGATGCCCTCACCTGGCTCATAGCCGTAGCGGTAGAGCGCCATTCTTTTCCACTTAGCAAGTGACTGTACAACTTCTGCTGTACCTTCAATGTTAAGCATGTCAAAAGATACCTTGCGCTCAACGCCGTTGAGGTCATCGTTTATGCCGCTACCCTGTGTAACAATGAGGGGAGCAGTAATTCTATCAAGGTTTAAGGCCTTTGCAAGTGAAACCTGCAAAGTGTCCTTAGTAACCTTTATTGCTTTCTGAGTTTCTCTGAGAGATAATGCGGATTTATAACCTTCTGGTAATATAAGTCCTTCCATTAATTATACACATCCTTGAGCTTTCATAGCCTCAGCAACTTTAAGGAAGCCGGCAATGTTTGCACCAGCCATGTAGTTACCTGGCATACCATATTCTTTAGCTGCTGAATCACACTGAGCAAAGATTTCCTTCATGATGTCGTGAAGCTTCTCGTCAACTTCTTCGAATGTCCATGCAAGTCTCTGTGAGTTCTGTGACATTTCAAGACCTGATGTTGCAACACCACCTGCGTTTGCAGCCTTAGCTGGACCGTAGAGCATGTTGTTCTGGAAGTAAACTTCAATTGCTTCTGGAGTTGATGGCATGTTAGCACCTTCAGCTACACAGTAGCATCCGTTAGCTGCAAGAGCCTTAGCTGATTCGCCGTCAATTTCATTCTGAGTAGCACATGGAAGAGCAATGTCACAAGGAATTGTCCAAATGCCGCTGCAGCCTTCATGATATTCAGCATCTGTATGTGTATTAATATACTCTTTTATTCTCTTTCTTTCAACCTCTTTGAGTTGTTTTACTAAATCAAGGTCAATTCCGTTCTTGTCATAGATGTAGCCCTGTGAGTCTGAAAGAGCAACAACCTTAGCACCAAGTGCAGTTGCCTTCTCTGTTGCGTAGATAGCAACGTTACCAGAACCAGAAATAACTACTGTCTGACCTTCGAAGCTCTTGCCGTTAGCCTTGAGCATTTCATCTGTGTAGTAGCAAAGACCATAACCTGTAGCCTCTGTACGAGCAAGAGAACCACCGAAGCCGAGTCCCTTACCTGTAAGAACACCTGAGAAGTCGTTCTTAATTCTCTTATATGCACCGAACATATAACCGATTTCACGAGCACCTGTACCAATGTCACCAGCTGGAACGTCGCAGTCAGGACCAATGTGTCTTGCAAGCTCTGTCATGAAGCTCTGGCAGAAACGCATGATTTCAAGATCTGACTTACCCTTAGGGTCGAAGTCAGAACCACCTTTACCACC
>DCGS01000100.1:8859-9032 GCA_002314645.1 Ruminococcaceae bacterium UBA1772 | reverse complement strand
CCTAAGAACTTAATGATACCTGAGTATACTGATGGGTGAAGACGAAGACCACCCTTGTAAGGACCAATTGCTGAGTTGAACTGGATACGGAAACCACGGTTAACCTGTACCTTACCATTGTCATCTACCCATGGAACACGGAAGATGATCTGTCTTTCAGGCTCAACGATTCT
>DCGS01000100.1:8540-8663 GCA_002314645.1 Ruminococcaceae bacterium UBA1772 | reverse complement strand
GTTTTTAATACTGCATAACCAAATAAAAAAAGACGTAGTGCTCCCTTTGGGAACACGACGCCTTTGCCGGTTACTGTGACATATTTTAACAGTTACATATGCATTTGTCAATGATTATTTAAT
>DCGS01000100.1:8346-8475 GCA_002314645.1 Ruminococcaceae bacterium UBA1772 | reverse complement strand
AAAAAATGAAATTTTTTAGATTTGAACTTGCAAAATTTCAATTTTAGTTATATACTTTCTTCATTGAGCAAAGGCGTTCATCCAAGCTTAGGGTTTTTGCCCCCTAAATTTGGATGAGCGCTTTTCTTT
>DCGS01000100.1:0-8327 GCA_002314645.1 Ruminococcaceae bacterium UBA1772 | reverse complement strand
TTTTATTTTTTTATTTATCTTACTTTTCATTTTTATTAGGAGGGAATCTAAATGACAAAGTATATATTTGTCACAGGAGGCGTAGTTTCAGGTCTTGGAAAAGGAATAACAGCTGCATCGCTCGGACGACTTTTAAAAGCTAGAGGCTTTAAGGTTGCAGCTCAAAAGCTTGACCCATACATTAATGTTGACCCAGGAACAATGAGCCCATATCAACACGGCGAGGTTTATGTAACTGAGGACGGTGCGGAAACTGACCTTGACCTTGGCCACTATGAGCGTTTTATTGACGAGGACTTAAACAAGTATTCAAACCTTACAACAGGTAAAGTGTACTGGAACGTTCTTAATAAGGAAAGAAGAGGAGAGTACCTTGGTGAAACAGTTCAGGTAATTCCTCATATTACAAACGAAATAAAAGACTTTATTTACAGTGTCGGAAAAAAGAGCAACGCCGACATTGTAATTACAGAAATTGGTGGTACTACAGGTGACATTGAAAGCCAGCCTTTCCTTGAGGCAATCCGTCAGGTAGGCCTTGAGGTTGGTCCAGAAAATTCACTCTACATCCACGTTACACTTGTTCCATTCCTCAGCGGATCAGATGAACACAAAACAAAACCAACTCAGCACTCTGTAAAAGAACTTCAGGGTATGGGTATACATCCAAATATTATTGTACTCAGATGCGACGAGCCACTTGAGCCTTCAATCTTCAAGAAGATTGCAATGTTCTGCAACGTAAAGCCTGAGTGCGTAATTGAGAATATGACAATGCCAATTCTTTATGAAGCACCAATCATGCTTGAAAAGAGCAGCTTCTCTAGTATTGTATGTAAAGAGCTTGGTCTTTTGTGCAGAGACGCAGACCTTACCGACTGGAAGGGCATGATAGAGAACATACATAATATGAATAAGGAAGTAACCATTGGCCTTGTTGGTAAGTATGTTCAACTTCACGATGCATACCTCTCCGTAGCAGAAGCACTTCGTCATGCTGGTTATGAATACGGTGCAAAAATTAACATTGAATGGATTGACAGTGAAACAATTACCCGTGAAAATGTTGCAGAGGTTCTTAAAAACTGCAGCGGTGTTGTTGTACCAGGCGGCTTTGGTAACAGAGGCGTTGAAGGAAAGATTGCAACAGCAGAATACTGTCGTGTAAATAACCTTCCATACCTTGGAATATGCCTTGGAATGCAGATTGCCGTTATTGAATTTGCAAGAAATGTCTGTGGACTTGCCGATGCAAACTCAGGTGAGTTTGACGAGTTTACAAAGAACAAGGTAATTGACTTCATGCCTGACCAGAATGCTGAAAGGGCAAAGGGCGGTACACTTCGTCTTGGTGCATATCCTTGTAAAATTGCAAAGGGCACAAAAATGGAAGCACAGTACGGCTCTGACCTTATTCACGAAAGACATAGACATCGTTATGAGTTTAATAACGACTACAGAAAGCTCATGGTTGAAAAGGGTCTTGTAATTTCAGGTACATCTCCAGATGACCACATAGTTGAGACTGTTGAAGTGCCAGAGAATGATTTCTTTGTTGCAGTTCAGTTCCATCCTGAATTTAAGAGTAGACCAAATAAGGCTCACCCTCTTTTCAAGGGCCTTATTGAAAATTCACTCAAGCATTCAAAGTAACTACATTACATATAACGTTTGAATTCTCTCCGTATGTATGATAAAATTAACAAGTCGGTTAAACGAACGAGTTATTTACATATGGGGAGGATTTTTATGTCCGTTATGGTTAGCCTTATTAAAAGGTTTTGGAAAACATGTGAGTCAAACGACCAAAAAAGACTAAGCAAACAACAATATCCGACAAATCTCGTGGAGGTTGTTGACTTAGAATATATAAATGACGGACATGTACATCATAAGCTGGATCTTTATTATCCAGAGGGTACAGAAGAAAAGCTCCCTGTAATAATAGACATTCACGGTGGTGGCTGGTTCTACGGAGACAAGGAACTCAACAAAAACTATTGTCTTCATTTAGCCCAAAGAGGTTACGCCGTATTTAACATCAGTTACCGACTTTGTCCTGAGGTTACAATCAAAGAGCAAATGCAGGACTGTATGGCAGCCCTTGATTTCATTGCAAAGGAAATGAAAAACCATCCTTGTGACGAAAAGAGAGTTTTCCTTACAGGAGACTCTGCTGGTGGTCAACTTGCAGCATTTGTTGCAGCAGCAGTTAGCAGCAGAAAAATCCGAAAAGCATATGACACAGTTAGTCCTAAAATAAAAATTCGTGCAGTGTCTCTTGTTTCACCAGTTCCATATTTAAACTCACGTGGACCAATGAAACTTTACATGCGCTATATTGTAGGAAGAAAGAATAAAAAGTATTCTAAATTCTTAAACTTTAATTCGGTATTGGATAGTGTTAATAACTATCCACCAACAATACTTTTCACAAGCATTATGGATGTTATTGCATGTTCTTCAACAATAAAGGCATATATTCATCTATTGAAAAGCCTTACAAGAACTCGTCTGGATTTCAAATTAAATCCAAGACTTCAGCACGTTTACCAGGTGCTTTACCCAGAGGATAAAACATCTGTAAAAGCAATAGACAAAATGATAACCTTTTTTGAGAAGCATAGTTAATAGGAGAATGTGAAATGACTTTACCAATGATTATTTTTGTAATAGCATACGTTGCGGTTACAATATCTTACTTTTTCTCGGAAACAAGTGGAAACTTTAAACGTAGAGCAATAAATAAAATAGTGCTTGCGTCTATGTTCTTAATTTATTCCATCTTTGAAACAATCCATTTAGGACTTTTTGGAACAATTCAAATTATCTGTTTAATAGGCATTATCTTCGCCTATATTGGCGATGTATGGCTTCTCTGGAGCTTTACAAAAGGAGGAGTGGCATTCTCTGTTGGTAATGTTATCTTATTCGCTTATGTAATTGTTTACATAACTTCAAATGGTCTTTCATATGCTACAGTATGCTGGCATTTAATCATTGCTGCAGTTTTACTTGGATGCTTCATCTTCCTTGTAAAGAAGGGTTGGTACAACATGCCTGAAAAGATGCAGATGCCATTTACAGGTTACATCCTTTCAGTAACACTTCATGGTACTTTATCCTTTGCGGTACTTACTCAAATGCAGGATGTAAAGACTGTTCTTCTCTGTGCAGGACTTGTACTCTTTATGATTTCAGACTACTTCATTTCACTTCATAAGTTTAAGTACAAAGACAGCAAGCTTATACTTCGTTGTAACAGCGGAACCTACTTCATAGGTCTTATGCTTGTAGCACTCAGTTTCTCATTTTAAAAGTAGACGCGTACTGAATTTCAGTACGCGTTTTTATATATATTTATATACAAGATAGTTGACAAATGTCCTGTGTTGTAGCACAATATTTTAGTGTTATGAATATGTTCATTTAAGTGAGGGTGAATTATATGGCAAACGAAGAAAGGAAGGTTCGCGGAACCGAAACACATGAAGGCTTTACAGTTGGTCTTGCACTTGTAGACGCACTTCCAGTTATTTTCTTTGGAGGAAGTCTTACCGTTATTGCAACAGCACTTTCTGGTACAGGTCTTACCTTTGCTCTTGTTGTAATTGGTGCAGTGCTTGTAGTTCTTTCAGGCTTCTGTAAGGTGTCTTGGAAAATGTGCCTAGGGCTTGGAATAGGAGACATACAAATTCTTAATAAAATGTTTGTTCCAGCAATGGCAACAGGCTTCATGATTACCGTTTCAGGTATAGTTGTGGGAACAATAAAGAAGGTTATTAAATGGAACCTTGTTTTTGCATCCGTTCTTTCAGCCCCAGTTATTATCTGTTTCCTTATTGGATTTTGTGGAATGGGTCTTATGAGCTACTTTAGAAAGTCAAATGACAAAGAGACATTTGATCATGACGCAAAGAAGAATTGGATTGCACAAATAACAAACGGAATTGCACAGGGAATGTTCTTCCTTGGTATACTCCTTGCAAAGTTTAACTAAGAAAAATTTAAGCGTTCGAAGTGTGGTGCTTCGAGCGCTTTTTATTTTGCTAATTTAGTATAAGTATTGAAATTGAAAGTACAGCTAAAAACAAAATGTTAAGAAGAGTAAACAGCTTGAAATATGGAAGCCTTTTGTCTCTGTTGTCTTTAGCAATGTATTTAAATGAAATGAGGCTTGCCATAGATGCAATGAGTGTGCCAAGGCCACCAATGTTTGTGCCAATTATTAGCGCATTTGTGTTATCTGTGAAAGCCGAGAGAAGAAGTGCTGCTGGAACGTTACTAATAACCTGACTAGAAAGAATAGCGACAAGTATTTCTCTTCCTTCAATTATTCTTTCAAGAAAGCTGTGTATTGCGGTAATGTTCTTCATATTTCCAACAAAGATGAAGAATCCAACAAATGTAATAAGAAGAGAGTAGTCTATGTTCTTAAATATGTCTCTATCAAATATGAGAAGGAACAGAGCTGTAACAATGAGTGGTATGTATACAGGTATAATATGGAATACCGTTAAGAGGCAGAAAACAAATAGAAGAATATAGGAAATAAGGTGAACTGGGTTTTCTGGTATTTCATAAAGAGGGAGAACCAGTTCATCAGTTCTTTCATCTGACTTCCTTGTAAATACAAGAGTAGTAGCTACAAGGAGTAGAAGTGAAATGAGAGTGTAGGGAACCATAAGGAAGAAGAAACTTGCAAAGCCCTGGCTCGACTTTTCATACAAATATAGGTTTTGTGGGTTGCCAATAGGGGTTAACATGCTTCCAAGGTTTGCCGCAATGGTCTGAAGCACTACAGTAGGAAGAAGCCACTTCTCTTTATATTCATTACCAAGTAGAGAGAATACAATAATGGAGAATGGGACAAATGTAATTAGGGCAACGTCATTCGTAATAAGCATACTGAATGCAAAGCAAAGTCCCCATAGTACAAATATAATTGATTTTACATTCTTGCATGTGCGAAGTAGCTTGTGTCCAAGAATATCAAACACGTTAAGCTTCTTAAGCCCCTGGGTAATTCCCATAAGAGTAAAAAGAAGTGCTAGAGTTCTAAAATCTATATAGTCTATGTAATCTTTGTTAGGTAGAACTATAAAGGAGGATATAACAGCAAGAATTATGGCAATAGATAAAACTGTTTCTTTTTTAAAGAAAGATATAGCGCTTTTCATGTTTTCCTCCTCTTTTAAGATTTGCAGAAATATTTTAATTGTAAATCATTCTTTTTTCAAGAATTAATGAATTAAAAAATCATCATCTGGGAATACTGTTTTTAAAGATATTTCCTGAGGTGATGTAATGCAGACGGGCAAGGTTGTAATTTGCGGAATTAATACTAATGAGTTGCCCTGCGTTAAGGATGACGAAGCAAGAAAGCTTTTGAGTGAAGCTAGAGCGGGCAACGTAAAATCACGCGAGAAATTAATAGGGGGAAATCTTAGACTAGTTCTTTCAGTGGTAAAGAGGTTTCAAAACAGAGGGGAAAATCCAGATGACCTTTTTCAAGTGGGCGTAATAGGGCTTATAAAGGCCGTGGACAACTTTAATCCACAGTTTGATGTCAGGTTCTCCACATATGCCGTTCCAATGATTATAGGCGAAATTAGACGTTATTTAAGGGACAACAATCCAGTTAGAGTAAGTAGAGGTATAAAAGACCTTGCGTATTCAGCGATGCAAGCGCGGGAAACTCTCCTAAACAAGCTTTCAAGGGAGCCTAGCGTTACCGAAATTGCAGAGTATATGGACATTCCCGTGCCAGATGTAGTTTTAGCCCTAGAGGCCATTGTAGATCCTATTTCACTTTACGAGCCAATCTTCAATGACGGTGGAGACACAATTTACGTTATGGATCAGCTTGGCGACAGTTCCTCAGATGCCGACTGGATAGATGAAATATCCATAAAGGATGAATTGTCAAAGCTTTCGGAGCGGGAAAAGGATATCCTAACTAGGCGATTCATGCAGGGCAAAACACAAATGGAAGTGGCAGAAGAAATAGGCATTTCTCAAGCACAGGTTTCACGACTTGAGAAGGCCGTTATAAAGAGAATAAAAAATAAATGAAGCAATGGATTCCATTGCTTCATTTTTCTTTAACTTTCTATAGGCTCGCTTTTGCGAGTCCTTGAAATAACCAAACTCATTGTTAGCATACCAACTCCAGATACAAGCATAATTATTATAAGAGGAATTGCGAATGCAGGAGAGAATGGGTTGCTAGCATTTACACCAAGTGCTGTAAATGAAACTATTTTAACTGAAAGACCACCAAGGGAAATAATCATATACCTTGTAAGGTCGTAACCCATGTTGCCATACATTTGGCTTATTGGATTAAGTGGAACAGAAGGTACAAATCTTAAAATGAAGAGGATGACTGGATTTCCAGTGCCGTCTCCATCCTTTGAGTCTTCAATATACTTTGCAAGAGTTTTAGAGTGTCTCATGATTTTGGACACGTTGCCCTGCCCAAGCTTTTTACCCCAAAAATACTTAATTATTAGAATAATACCAATACCAATGTAATTTATGAGTAGAGCAAGAGGGAACGGGAATACCATACCACTTATAAGACAAGTTACTGAAAGAGGAACAATTGACACTATGGACTTACTTGCAAAGAAGAGAAGAAGGGCAAAGACAATAAGAATTTTATTGTCATATGAAGCTATCTTCATTTCAAGTCCTTCCATAAATCCTTTGAAGGATTCATAGTAGCCTCTGACCGTCATGATTTTTTCATTTAAGCGTTTTGTTGCGGAAGAGGATTCGTCATTTGTCGGCTCTTTTTTATCTGGTGTAACCTGTTCTGTAATAGTGCTTTGCGCTTCACCTTGAATTTTTTCTATAGGCTCTGTAATAAGAGAAAAGTCAAACGTGTTACTAGCATACGCCAGCATTAAAGCTAGCACTATTAACATTACTGCAATGGTATTTATGAACTTGTTTGACTCCTGATCAAACTGAAACATAAAAAAACCTCTTTTACACAAAATATAGCGGAGCATATTACTATGCCCCGCTAAATACGGATGTAATACTATTGATTATTTTACTTCGTTTGTAGCAACAATGTCAACATCAAGGCCTAAAATGTTAGGTACAACAACATCTCCAATGTGTACTGGAGCATTTATTGAAGTCTTGTTTATTATTTCCATTGCCTCAAAGAGCTTTTCTTTAGGCATTGCCTTGCTTGATTTTACAGGAACTACATAAGCTGAACCACCGTTTACTCTAGCAGTTGATGTGAGTGAACGAACAGGATGTGTGCATTCAGTCTTTGCATACTCAGCACCGCGCTTACATGTGTTTCCTTTAACGTCTACAACTTCGCCGTTCTCAATTGTTGCAACAAGTGGGCAACCAAGAGGGCAAGCTACACAAGTTAATTCACGAATCATTTTTTAGCCCTCCTCAATGCTTACGACAATTTCATCGTTAGACTTAAGCTTCTCAAGAATTTCTGGCTTAATAGCAACATTTTCCATTTCACCAGGAGCAAGCTTCTTTTTCTTCTTGTCTATGATAACTTCGTCGTTAAGTTTAACAACAATGCGTTTATCCTTATATACATTTGCAACACGGAAGTAGATTTTTACTTCTTCCTTCTGGTCAATGTTGATTCTCTGAGGAACAGTATATCTAACACCGTTAATACCCTTACAATATGCATAGTTTTCTGCAGATATTCCATTTATGTATTGAGCAGCACCCTTACCAGCAATCTGCGATTCAAGTGTTACATAGTCAACAAGGTCATGAACCTGAAGAACGTTACCACAAGCGAATACGCCTTTGTGGCTTGTTTCTCTCATTTCATTAACCTTTGGTCCTCTTGTAATAGGGTCCATTTCAAGGTTAATCTGATTTGAAAGCTCGTTTTCAGGGATAAGTCCAACTGAAAGGAGAACTGTGTCACAAGGAATGTATTCCTCTGTGCCAGGAATAGGGAGCATGTGCTCGTCTACGTTTGCAATAGTTACGCCTTCAACTCTGTCTTTACCGTGTACCTTAACAACGGTGCAAGAAAGGCGAAGTGGAATATCAAAGTCTTCAAGGCACTGTACAATGTTTCTCTGAAGTCCGCCTGAGTAAGGCATTACTTCACAGACAACCTTTACCTTTGCGCCTTCAAGAGTCATTCTACGAGCCATAATAAGGCCAATGTCACCAGAACCAAGAATAACAACTTCTTTACCTGGCATATATCCGTCAATGTTAACGAACTTCTGAGCGGCACCTGCGCTCATTACACCAGCTGGTCTTGAACCTGCAATATCAAGAGCTCCACGAGGACGCTCACGACAACCCAT
>DCGS01000045.1 GCA_002314645.1 Ruminococcaceae bacterium UBA1772 | reverse complement strand
ATTATTCCTATTCCTGTAATCTTAATAATTAAGTCAACATCAAATTTCATATTTACCTCTTCTTCATAAAATAAAAATGCAAACAACAGCTCCCAGGTAAATTGGAAGCATCATTTTAACCTTAGAAGATAAGTCAACATTGCTTTTTTGCTCATCATAAATTTGCAGAAGATTATCATTCAAAGAATCAATTAACTTCAGTTCACCACTTAGATCATTCGTCCCAAAAGAAGATGAAAAGTTCTTTAAATCCACTAGTACCTTTGAACTAATTGCACCTGATTCCTTATTGAATTCATCCAAGGACTTTTTCCATGAATCATTAAACGAATTTCCCATATCTACGTATCTTTTTAGCATTTCCACAAACGAGCCTATAGTTTTATACTCATTGGTGTTGACTTTACTAATTGCTAAAGGCAGCGGAAGGAGAAACACACTTATTTCCCTTCTGAATTCAAGAAGCAAATTCGAGAATTCCTTTATTGTATTCAGTCGTTTTATATCTTGATTTTTGAGAATTATTCCCACACTTAAAGATATCAATAGGATTCCAATTATTACTGCCATCTTCATTTATGTACACCTCTGAAATTCTTCCATTTAACTCACTGTTTAGAACTACAACATACTTAATATTTGACATGTTTAAAAGATCTTGGAACTTACTCTTTCTAAGTAGATCATCAAGGCCATTTGCATGAATAGAAAAAATGAAGTCGACCCCACTATTCAGTCCCTTTATTATTTCCTCATACTCAGCATTTTCTAGAACCTCGTCCAGAATTATCACTTGTGGCGACATTGTTCTAATACTCATTTCAATAGATGATGATTTTTGATAGTTCGTGTATATGTCCGTGTTTATTCCAACATCAAAAATGTAGTCATCTCCCACACTTCCAGAAATTTCCCCTCGTTCATCCAGCAATGATATTTTGTAACTACTTGAAAGCAAACGACAAAGGTCTCTTAGAATTGTTGTTTTCCCACTACAAGGAGGACCTATAACCACAGTTGTTCCTAGGCCATACCTACCAAACATTTCAAACATTGGACGGCTAATGTTTAAATACTCCTTGGCAATTCGAATTGAAAGAGTGGAAATATCTCTAACAGAGTTTTCGTTTTGAGGCCTAGAAATGAATCGCCCACTAATACCTACTCTTATTCCACCCTCTAAAGTTAAAAAGCCTGAATTAATATTGTCCATGTACGAATATACAGAATCTTGACACATTGAAAGAAATACTCGTCTTAAATCTTCTGCATTAAGACATAGACAATCAGGATTTGGCATTTTATAAAGGCGACCGTAATTTCCCAAATAGTGAATTGACCCATTCAAGTGAATACATATAGGTTTGCCTTTTCTAAGCACTATTTCATTTATCTCGTCAATAGTTTCCTTCCCAATAAAGTTTATGCTACGTGAAATATTACCAGGGAGAAATTTTAAAACTCTAAAAAGCCTATTATTGTCCATAAATATCACCTGTTAAATCCTATGCTGTCTTGTCCAAAGATATTACGTAGAAAATAAAAAATGTATAACAAAAAGAGTTAATTGGTTGAAAGCATTTCGTCCTTTTGTTATACTTAATTCGTATGTTTTATAATGTAATAAAGAAAGAGAAGAATCCCATGAAATTTAAAAATTCAAAACTATTTAATCTCTGTAAAGACAATAAGTTTGTACTACTTTCATTCTTTACTTCAATAGCAATATTTGTACTTATAATGTTCTGTTATAAGATGATTCCTTTCGGAGACATTACAATTCTCAGAATGGATTTATATCATCAATATGGACCATTATTTGCAGAATACTATGATCGTCTTGTTGGTAGTGGCGGTCTTATTTACTCATGGCAGTCAGGTGGCGGCGGAAGCTTCCTTGGAAACTTCTTCAACTACCTTTCAAGCCCTCTTTCACTTTTAATAGTTTTCTTTGGACATAAGAATACACCTGAAGCAATTGCCTTCCTTATTATGCTTAAGGGTGCATTGTCATCGGGCACTTTCACTTATTATTTAAAAGCTTCAGATGAATTCAAAAAGCACAACGCTCTTTCAGCTGGTTTTGGCCTTCTCTATGCATATTCAGGTTATTTTGTAGCTTACTACTGGAACCTTATGTGGCTTGATGGAATGGTTCTTCTTCCTCTTATTGTTCTTGGCATTGAAAGAATCATTAATGGTAAAAGTGCAAAGCTTTATGTTGCATCACTTACCATTCTTATGATTTCATCATATTACATGGCATATATGGTTTGCATTTTTGCAACACTTTATGCCCTTTGCTACTACTTTGGAAAATACTCTTTTGGTACAAAAATCAAAGATGTTGCTCCATCAGAAGACAAGTTCACTCAAATTAAAAACAACTTAAAGACAGCCCTTCTTCCACGTGCTGCCGGTAAATTTATTCTTTTCTCAATTCTTTCAGGTGGTCTTGCAGCTGTTGCACTTCTTCCAACAGTTTATGCACTCTCATCTTGTTCGGCAACATCTGGAACATTCCCAACAGAACTCTCAACCTACTATAAAATCTTCGACTTCCTTGCTAACCATTTAGCAAGTCTTAAGCCAACAATTAGAAGTAGTGGTGACGACGTTCTTCCAAACATCTTCTGTGGTATTGGAACAGTAATGCTCGCCATTTTATATCTTTATACAAAGTCTATTTCACTTAAAGAGAAGCTTTCAAAGGCAGTACTTTTAGTACTTCTTTATCTTTCATTCAACTTGAATTACCTTAACTACATTTGGCACGGCTTCCATTTCCCTAACGACCTTCCATACAGATTTTCATATGCTTATTCTTTTGTACTCCTTATAGTTGCATTTAAAGCACTTATGAAAATTAGAGAAATAACTGGAAGAGAAATACTAAACATAGGTATTGGAGTTTCTATATTCATTGTTCTTGTTCAGGAAATTGAATCTAAGAATGTAAATGAGAACACAATTGTAATCAGCCTTGTATTTGCCGTTATTTACACTATTGTTCTTTATCTTCTTAACAACAAGAAATTCCAAACTAGTGCTGTTGCATCGCTCCTCTTCTGCTGTATGTTTGCAGAAGTAGCAATTGCAGATACAAACAACTTTGATATTGATCAGCCAAAGACTTCATATACAGCTGACTACAAGAATTTCAGAGCACTTAAAGAAAAGCTGGATTCAGTAGAAAGAACTACACATTACAGAATGGAACTCACAGATCTTAGAACAAGAATGGATCCATGCTGGTACAACTACAATGGTGTTTCCACCTTCTCTTCAATGGCTTATGAAAAAGCGGCCAACCTTCATTACAACCTTGGTATGTTTGGTAACTACATTAACAGTTACACCTACAACCCACAGACTCCAGTTTATAATGCAATGTTTAGCCTTAAATACCTTGTAGACAACAGTAATAAAATTACACTTAACAAGAATCTTTATAAGGCAACATACAAGGCAGATAAATTTACTGCCTATGAAAACCTTTACTATTTACCAATTGCTTACTGCGTAAACAGTGACATTGAATTCTGGGATGCATCAACTTCAGGCAACCCATTTGAATTACAGTCAAACTATTTCGAAAGTGCAACTGGTGTTAAAGACGTATTTGATGATGTTCCAATTACAGATGTTGTTTATAGCAACCTTCTTGACTTTGGTGCTGACTACGACACTGGTCTTTACAATTACTTTAAAGAGGTTGACGGTGAACCTGCTTCATTCACAATGACAATTACACCAAAGAAAACTGAGAACATTTACATTTATCTCAAGTCAGATAACGTAGATGAAATTACTGTTCGTAATGAGGCTGGTGACTTCACAGTTACTCAGAACACAGACGAAGAATACGTTTTAGATATTGGTGAACACGAAGCTGGTGAAATTCTCTACATTGATGTTCCAATTGAAAGTGGCGATGTAGGCTACGTTGACGTTTACCTTGCTGGCCTTAATGAAACTAACTTCAAAAAAGGTTATGAAATATTAAACGATAACGGAGCAATGGAAGTTGCTTCATTCACTGACACAAAGATTAATGGTACTGTAACTGCAGATGAAGAGTGTATTCTTTACACAAGCATAAACTATGACGACAGTTGGACAGTATTTGTAGATGGAAAAGAAGCAGGAATTAATGACATTGTTAAGGTTGGCGGCGCTCTCCTTGCAGTAAAACTTGCTCCTGGCACACACGACATTACATTCAAATATAATGCTAGAGGACTTGTCCCTGGTGCAATTATTTCAGTGGTTTCACTCCTCATCCTTGTATTTATATTTGTTGTCATGCCTAAAATGTCTACTAAAGTAAAAACAAAGGAAGAAGTTGTAACCGATGAAACTACAATTACAGAAAACGAAGAAACCGTTTCAGTCGAAGTCAAAACAGAATAAATTTATCGGAACAATTGATTTTAAAAGACATCATTCCGAAGGAGACATAAAGCTCCCCTATGCCTATGCAGACTCTTTGTTTTTTAGCACATCTGCTAACTTCTCTTTACAGCTTGCTAGAATTAGTATGGTTATGGCATATGCAGCCTTCAACACGCCTAACATGCAGAACGGCTGTGAGAATCTTGAAAACCTTTTAGGACTTCTAGATTTTAAAAGCTTTATGTCAAATGAAGACTATCACAAACGTCCTGGTGTAGATACCATAGGCGTTGGAATTGCAAGTAAAAAAGTGAAGTCAGCAAACGGTGAATTCACCCTCCTTTATGTTGGTATTCGCGGTGGATTCTATCAAAATGAATGGGCTGGAAACTTCCATGTTGGAGAGTCTGGAAACCATGAAGGATTCACTATAAGCTCCAACAAGGTATATGATCAAATCCTTGAATATATAAGAATCTTTAATATTACTGGCAAAATTAAAATCTGGTGTAGCGGATTCTCTAGAGGTGCTGCAACCTGCAATATGCTAGGTGGAAAAATTGCAGATATAATCTGTTCCTCTAACTCAATTTGTTCAGGTGTAAGTCTGACACTAGATGATTTATTTTTCTACTGTTTTGAAACTCCTCAAGGTGCAGTTCCAACAGACAATTCAACTGAGCACAACATTATTTCTTACAAATACAGAGGAATTCACAACATTATAAACCCTGATGACTTAGTACCTCGTATGGGTCCTTCAGCAATGGGATTTAGAAGATATGGTAATGACTATATCCTTCCCCATTCCTCATCAGAAAACTATAATGAGTTTCTTGACAAAGCATATAGCTACTATTCAAAAATAGACAGTGGTCCAGCATATAAAGTTATTCAAAGATACAATGGTAAATTTAGGTTTATAAAGCTTACTCCATTTTTATCATCACCTTCAGCTTCAGAGTTTCTTGACTCTGCCATGGCCGACATGTCAGAAATTGCTGACTATAGAACTGGCATGTTTAAAATTGAAGATGAAATAATGAATTTCTTTGTTCTTATAAATGGATATAATAAAATTTCAGCTGAATTGCTATTAAGAGACCTGTTTACTGAAATAGTTAAAGATGCCGACAAAATTGCAATTCACATCTTTACATCAGACTACAAGAAACTTGAGAATACAATCCTTAGCCTTCTAGACAAGGCCTTTGTAAAAGCAGGCATTTTAACATACGACCATGAAAAGGCACGTCGTTTTGCATCTACCTTTGGTAACTTCTATTGGACTTATGCAAACAAATATCCTGAAGACGCTTTAAACTTAACCTTAAACCTCTTCTCATTTATTGTGCCACATGATCCTCTTCTTGAACTCTCATATCTTGAGTCTTTGGATATTCCACTTTATGAAATGAAGATATAAGAAAACCCCGATTGAATTTCAATCGGGGTTCTTTTTATTTATTCAGTTCATTTAAAATACTTTCCATTAGAGAAATACGTTTAAATGGAGTCATAAGATAAAGACCACTTGTAATGTCCTTCATACGCTCCGCATTCTCTACTGCAAAATGAATTGCTACATTCTCGGCATCTTCCTTTGAAAGCCCTTCATAGCGATCTATGACGCTTTTAGGAACATCTACGCCTGAAACTTCAGAACTCATAAACACAGCGTTCTTGTGGCTTACAATTGGGTATATACCGCCAAGTATTGGTGAAGAGAGTTCAGAATGTGCACGAGCTAAGTTTTCATATGCCCTGTCTGTCATTACAGGTTGTGTTAAAAACGCTGAAATGCCAGCTTCTTCTTTATTCTTTGCACGTTGAAGTTCCACATCAAAATTGAGTGAGTTAACGTTTAAAGCGCCAAAC
>DCGS01000083.1:22561-25713 GCA_002314645.1 Ruminococcaceae bacterium UBA1772 | reverse complement strand
GAACCAGTTCCAGTTCAAATTCAAGAACCAGTTCCAGTTCAAATTCAAGAGCCAGAACCAGTCCCTCCTCCAATTGAGGACGAGCCTGTTCCAGCAGCAATTGAACCTGAGGTGGTGCCAGAGCCTGTTCCAGAAGAAGTTTCAGAGGAAACAATTCCTGTTGGTCAGCCTATAGAAGACGGCCTTATTCCTGAAAAAGTATGGAATGCTCTCATAAGAGAGGTTACTACAATGGACAAGCCACTTCTTGGTTGCTTGCCAGGGTCTAAAGGCTACAAGGAAGGTGAATCGCTAAAGATTTACACAACAAACTTCCTTCTTCAAATGCTCGTACCACAGCCGGAGCACAACGAAGTAATATATAATGCAACATTTACAGTGCTTGGAACATATCTTCGCCCTTCAATCATTACTGAGGATCCTTCTCCTACCGAAGAGAAGACAGAACCAGTAGCAGAGGCGTCTGAAGAGGAAAAGCCAATTGTGGAAGAACCTCAGGCAGTTCCAAATGAAGCTCCAAGTGAAGACCCGCTCGAAGCATTCCTAAATCAGGTAAACGAAGTAAATGAAGCAGAACAATTTAATTTCAATTTATTTATAGAGGAGTAAAAAAATGAAGGCAAGAATTCCTAATCAAGGCAAAGGTGTAAACCAGGCCGGAATGATGAAACAAATTCAAAAAATGCAGGATGATATGCAGAAAACTCAAACTGAGGTGGAAAACACTGAATTCACTGCAAGCTCAGGCGGTGGAGCAGTTGAAGTTGCTGTTAATGGCTCTCACGAAGTTAAAAGCATCAAAATCAATCCTGAAGTTGTAGATCCAGACGACGTAGAAATGCTCGAGGATATGCTCATTGCTGCACTCAACGAAGCACAGAGAAAAGCAGCTGACACAATGGAAAGAGAAATGAGCAAAATTACAGGTGGAATGAATATTCCAGGTCTTGGTGGCTTACTTTAATAAAGGGGCGTTATAATTGAGTTACAGCGTAGCTGCTCTTTCAAAGCTCATTGAACAGTTTGAAAGAATGCCAGGCGTTGGTCACAAAAGCGCACAGAGAATGGCTTTCTATGTCCTTGACATGAAGCCTGAAGATGCAAAGAAATTTGCAGATGCAATAAACGAGGCACATGAAAAAATTCACAAGTGCAAGGTTTGCTGCAACCTTACAGAGGACGAACTCTGCTCCGTGTGTAAAAATGAAGCACGTGACAAATCCATCGTTTGCGTTGTTGAAGACCCAAGAGACGTAATGGCAATTGAAAAAACTCATGAGTTTGAAGGAACATATCATGTTCTTCACGGTGCAATTTCCCCTATGGGCGGAATTGGACCTGATCAGCTTACAATAAAAGAACTCCTCGCACGTCTTGATGGCGTATCAGAGGTTATAATGGCAACAAACCCTACCGTTGAAGGTGAGGCAACAGCCATGTATATTTCAAGGCTTTTAAAGCCTCTTGGAATAAAAACGACACGACTTGCATACGGTGTTCCTGTAGGTGCAGATCTTGAGTATGCGGACGAGGTAACACTCACTCGTGCAATGGAGGGTCGCCGAGAAATCTAACAAGGAGAATGGTCATGGCAGAGAAAAAGAACGAACTGCAAACCGTTAGCAACAACAAAAAAGCCTACCATGACTATTTCGTTGTTGAAAGCTTCGAGGCAGGAATTGAACTCTATGGAACTGAAGTAAAATCAGTTCGTCAGGGCAAAATAAACTTAAAAGATGCATGGTGTAGCATTGACTCAGGAGAAATTTTCGTAAATGGAATGCACATTAGCCCATACGACCACGGAAACATCTTTAATAGAGACCCAATGCGCAAAAGACGTTTACTAATGCACAAGAGAGAAATTGAAAAGCTCTTTGGTCTTACAAAGCAGCAGGGTTATACCCTAATTCCTCTCTCTGCATATTTTAATAGAGGAAGACTTAAAATCCAGGTTGGCCTTTGCAAAGGTAAAAAGAATTACGACAAGCGTGAAAGCATTGCAAGAAAAGATGCTGAACGTGAGGCACGTAGAGATTTCAAGCTTTCAAACCAATAATATGGGGATGAAAGGATTTCGACGGGGATTTTGAATCACGATAAGCGAGCGGTGGTGTGGGCCCACCATAAAACCTACACGTTTATAAAATAAACGACAACAAAACAGTTTTACAGGCTGCCTAAGTCAGCCCGTCTTAGTTAGGAATACCGCGACCTAGCATAAGGCGCATACCAGCGGTGCACGTGAATGTAGTCTTGTTCCAGGCTACATCATGACTTTGGAACTACTAAAACCATAAGCCTGTTGTTCGGCGTATGGCAGAGGGAATGTCAAAAGAACTACTACGCTCGTAGAAAGTTGTGTGGATGAGTTTTCGGACGCGGTTTCGATTACCGCCATCTCCACCACAAAGAGTAGCACAATTTGGTGCTACTCTTTTTTTATGGTATAATATCTTTCATTGGAGGCGTATCTTATGAAAAACTCTAAAGTTTTAGTAATAGGAATGGGCCAAGGCGGTATGATTGCAGCATACTACCTTGCAAAATCAGGCTATAAAGTAGAAGTTTTTGAAAAAGAAAAGAAGGGTAATGTAAGTTATCCTTGGTTTGATGATATTACATTCAATATTTTTGAAAAGGTTGGTATTCCAGCCCCAGACAAAAGGTATTACACACAAAAAAGCAAATGGCTTTTCGTTTCGCCAGATGAAAAGAACAGTCTAGCTGTCCCACCTATGCCTCCTATGGTTGAGGTTTCAGTTTCAAGAAGAGGCCTAAATGAGCATTTATGTGGTCTCTGTGAATCTGTTGGATGTAAATTACATTTTGGCTCAAACGTTTCATCTTTAATAGTGGAAAACGACGTAGTTGTTGGAATTGTTGCAGATGGTAAAAAACTCAAAGCAGACCTCGTTATAGATGCATCTGGCCTTCACTCCCCATTTAGAGGTCAAGTTCCAGAAAAATTCGGCATTCAAAAGAGTCCAAATCCAGATGATTTAATGAGCGGCTTTAGAGCATTCTACAAACGCAATGAAAAGGCTGAGACACCAGACCCTGAAAGCGTTCTTTACGTTAAACATTTAGATGGTGTCGGCATTAGTTGGTGTAACTTAAACGACCGCAACGAAGTAGATATGCTCTGCCTT
>DCGS01000083.1:16251-22494 GCA_002314645.1 Ruminococcaceae bacterium UBA1772 | reverse complement strand
AACCACGACATTCTTACAGACGAAGCAATTTTAGCGCCTCGCCACGTTGATGTAGGCGTCAGATATACCCTTTCCCGCATGGTTGCAGACGGATATGCTGCTGTCGGAGACAGCGCATTCATGACCATGCCATTTATGGGAAGCGGAATAGAAGCGTCTATGCAAGCAGGTAAAATGCTTGCAGAAACGGTTATCAAAACCCGTAAAAAGGGCTATTCCGCTAAGAATTTATGGGCATATCAAGTAGCCTTCTACAAAAAGCTCGGCGCCCTCTATATGGCAATTGACGTTGCAAAACGTTGGGCACTCAATTTAGATCCAGAATACATAAACTGGCTTTTTGGATGCGGTGCTATAACATCCGAGGATTTAAAGCTTCTTTCAACCGACGAAAACAACGAAGTATCAATTTCTCCAATTGAAATAATAAGAAAAATTGGAATACTTCTAAGCAATCCTTCGCTAATTTTTGGTCTTTTAAAGACTTTAGTCCATGCCGTACATAGCCTTTTAGTTGCAATTTCTATTCCTAAGAAATATAGCGCAAAAAGGGTTTCTAAATGGCAAAATAAATATGAAAGTATGATTTAAAATGCATTACGTAGTATCAGATATTCACGGCGAATATGATAAATTCTTAGAACTTTTAAAGAAAATAGACTTCAAAGACACAGATACAATGTATATCCTTGGAGACATGATTGACAGAGGTCCAAAATCCATCCCTCTTCTTTTAGACCTTTCTATGAGACATAACGTAATTTGCCTTTTAGGAAACCACGAATACATGATGAGCCGCGTTCTTGACGAAATGGCTGTTGAAATAACAGAAGAAAACGCCGAAAACAGACTCACCGTTCAAGGAATGCAAGCATATATGGACTGGACAATGAATGGCGGAGAGTCCACCATTTCACAGTTCAGAGCTTTAAGCGCAGATGACAAGGATGGAATAATAGACTTTTTAAATGAGTTAAGTCTTTTTGAAATGGTAAAAGCAGGCGACAGAAAATACATTTTAGTTCATGCAGGATTTTCTAATTTCAGTAATTCACGTCCTCTTGAATCTTATCTTCCAGAGGAGCTCGTTTTTGAAAGACTAGATTATTCTGTAGATTATTTTGAAAATATTTATGTAATTGTTGGTCACACGCCAACACTTTTAATCAACGAAAAAGCAGAAATATACCATGAAGGAAATTTCATAAATATTGACTGCGGCGCAACCTTCGAAGGTGGAAGACTCGCATGCCTTTGTCTTGAAAATTTAGAAGAATTTTATATCTAAACCAAAAGTTTAGTTTTAAAAAAGCACCCTCAAATTCTCCTTTGAGGGTGCACTTTTTTGCCTTTTTGTTGTTAGGTAAAACTAATCCTAAATCTAAGAAAAATGATTTACTTTTTCGAATGCTGTCGAATTATAGCTAAAAAAGTACCTAAATAGAAAAATCATTGCGTATTATAACTACGTGGGTTGCAAGGGGCGCTAAAAAATCATTTAAATTTCGCACCCTATATATGGTATTTTAATCCGCTTCATACACAATTTATGCCCTATGTTTTTCCTACCACTTTTTGGAATTTTTCAAAAAAAAGACCCCCGAGAAATTCTCGGGGGTTTTCCTTTAACCAGTGTTAAATTTTCTTATCTTTTTGAAAGTTCTGAAAGAGTAATTTCGTAAGCTTTTTCTTCATTTTTGTAATCCATTTCAGAATATTTTTCACCTAGAAGTTCTTTCAAAATCATTTTAAGGAAGTGTGGGTTCTTTACAAGAATTGGACCAGTGAGTCCTGTTCCAAAAAAGTTTTTATAAACAAATCCTTCCATCTTATCCTTTGGAGAATTTCCATCTCCGCTGAGCATTGAAACATTAAACATTGGTGTTTTTCTTTCAGACACCACACTGCATTTGTTTATAAATCCTACAAATGGCTTGTCTATATTTTTTGATTTAAGATCTTCGGTTGGAAGAAGAATTGCATCGCCTACAAGGCGCTTTGTGTAGTCCTCTATAACGTCAAAATCGAAGATTTTAAGGCCATCCTGGTCATTTATCTTGTTTCCAAGCATTTCCCATGCATTGCCAGTAAATAAAACAATTTTATCTGCTTCAATTGCAGCTTTAAGATCTTTTGCGTATGGCTTTAAATATTCTACAGCCATATTTCTCTTATTTTCGGTTCCACTACCGCAATAAATGAAGTCATATTCCATGAAATTTGGAGTTTCGCCCTTTGTTATACGGTCAACGGTTACATTTGCGCCCTGTTCTTTGAGTCTTTTTTCAAGCATTCTAATGTTACCGTTTTCGCCATAGAGATTCATAAAATCATAACAGAGGAATAAAATCTTAATATCCATTTTAAACTCCTCCTGTTACTGTAACGTTTTCAAGGGATGTAAATTTACCCTTGTCTGAGAAACAAGTTACTACAAAATGCTCATCTGTATTTGAAGCTGCAAAGTCTTTTGCTCCTTCAGCTACGGTTTCATATATGCCTATTTTGTCCTCTGATATGCCTGTAAAGGCAAATCTTGAAGCAAGGTCATAACAATACTTTCCTGCTAAAACAACGCGTTTAACGTTGTCTGAGTCAAGCATTTCAAAATCTATATCCCAAAGCCAAGATGTTTCACTTGTGAAATACTTTCTACTAACGGCATCAACTATAATCATTACTGTTGTGTCTTTTTCTGTTCCAGTCACAACGCGAATTGATTGGTCATATGAAATAGAATTCTCATGCTTTGATGTAAGAAGTGTTCCAGAAACTGTCTTTTCACCATCTTTAAGGTCAAAAGTCATTATTCTACCACTCTTAAGATGGAACTGTTCCATAGCAGAAATTGCAACATTTGCATCTACACCACAAATTTCAGCTGCGGCAAATGCAGCCATTGTGTTGTAGCACTGATAAAGGCTTGAGAATGGTAAAGACAATGTATGTTCATTATTAATTGTAATTGTGCCATTCTTCAAATCTGCGTCTGTAAGGCTCCATGTAGTGTCCATTCTATGGTAATTACATGAGGTACATTTATATTTTCCTATATGGTTGTAATGGAAATATTCGTATTCCATTTTTTCTCCACATACAGGACAATATTTTCCGTCATGATATATGGAATCATTGGTATCTGAATCAAAAGATACATGATCTGCTCCGAAATAGAGTGTTCCTTCACGACCATATCCAAACTTTGAAACGAGTGGGTCGTCCGCATTAAGAATAAGGCGAGTGTCTGGATAAATACTCTCAGAAATTACACCATAAACCCACTCTGGATGACCATTTCTTGTAAGCTGATCTCTGTAAAGGTTTGTAATTATATAATCAGTTGGATGGAAATGCTTAAAGGTATGTCTTGCAAATCTTTCGTCAGATTCAAGCAAAACAACATCTGATTTAACCTTGCCAGAAAGAGTAGAATTGCAAAGAAGGCACGTAGTTACGCCCTCAATTTGGTTTGAGCCCTCTTTATTATAGGCAACAGTTTTTCCACCAGCCTTTAAAATGTGTGCAATCATTTCAACAGTTGAAGTCTTGCCGTTACTTCCAGTTACTGCAACAACCTTTTCTGGAAGAGTAATAAGACTTAAAATGTCTGGGAAAATCTTTAAAGTAATTGCACCTGGAATACTACTTCCTCGGCCTAAAAGACCAGCAAGGAAGTGTATTGTCTTACAAAGAATTACTGCAAGAAAAATCTTAATCTTTTTCATTAAGCATTGCCTCCAAAGCATTTGCCATATTTCTTACATTCTGTGGAGCTGGTGCGCCAAGACAAGTTCTGTCGTTTACGCACTTTTCAAGATTAATTGCCTCGTATACGCCTTCATCAAAGAGGTCACATACAGCCTTATATTCATCAATTGGAAGAGTTTCAAGAGTAAGACCCTTTTCAATGCAAAGAGCTACAAGCTGGCCTGTTGCTTTGTATGCATCGCGGAATGGAAGACCCTTTCCTACAAGGAAATCTGCACAGTCTGTTGCATTAATAAATCCACCAGCTGCTGCCTTTCTCATATTTTCAGGAATTACCTTCATTGTGTCTATCATTGGAATAAATGCTGTAAGGCACATACGAACTGTGTCAAACGCATCGAAAATTGCCTCTTTGTCTTCCTGCATGTCCTTGTTGTATGCAAGAGGAATTCCCTTCATTACTGTAAGAAGAGTCATTAAATCGCCAAATACGCGGCCAGATTTACCACGAACAAGTTCAGCAATATCCGGGTTCTTCTTCTGAGGCATAATGCTTGAACCTGTTGAGAATGCATCGTCAAGTTCAATGAATTTGAATTCCCAAGAACACCAGAGAATAACCTCTTCAGAAAAACGAGAAAGGTGAACCATTACAAGAGAAAGAGCATTTGCAAGTTCAATGCAAAAATCTCTGTCTGATACGCCGTCAAGAGAGTTTCTACA
This sequence comes from Ruminococcaceae bacterium UBA1772, assembly GCA_002314645.1. Classification (GTDB taxonomy): domain Bacteria; phylum Bacillota; class Clostridia; order Oscillospirales; family Acutalibacteraceae; genus UBA1227. The sequence goes on along the minus strand of DCGS01000083.1, from coordinate 18,063 downwards.
AGCACCGTCAAAGCCTAATGCCTTTGCTGTCATTTCACGGTCAATTGGGTATGTTGTTCCTGCAAGAGCGCCGCTGCCAAGAGGAGAATAGTTCATTCTCTTGCGAGCATCTGAAAGACGGTCTATGTCACGCATAAACATTTCTGCGTATGCAAGAAGGTGATGACCGAATACAATAGGCTGAGCTCTCTGCATATGTGTGTATCCTGGCATTACAGCTTCACTATAGTCCTTTGCCTTTTTGCAAAGAACCTTTATAAGTTCTTCAAGTTGTGGAATAAGAGAATCAACCTCATTTCTAAGGGTTAATCTAATATCCAAAGCAACCTGGTCATTTCTTGAGCGAGATGTGTGAAGACGCTTACCTGCGTCCCCTATTCTTTTTGTAAGCTCGCCTTCAGTAAATGTGTGGATATCCTCTGCCTCTGGATCAATTTGAAGCTTACCAGATTCAATATCATCCAAAATATCTTGAAGACCAGCAAGTATTTTTTCTGTATCCTCAGCTGAGTTTATTCCAGTGGCACCAAGCATTGTTGCATGAGCCATGCTGCCTGTAATATCCTCTTTATACATTCTCTGATCAAATGAAATTGAAGAGTTAAAATCGTTTGTTTTTTTGTCAATTTCCTTTGAGAAACGTCCAGTCCAAAGTTTCATTTTCTTCCGTCCTTTGTGAATAATACATTATTAAAAGTTTACCCTCCGGTTGTAACAAACACGGAGGGTTTTAGTTACTTATTTAGTTTAACCTTTAAGGCCTTATTTTGCAAGTTTCTCCTTGAGTTTTGCCTGAACCTTGATTGGAAGACCATAGAGGTTGATGAAGCCCTGTGAATCTGTCTGATCGTATACATCATCCTCATCGAATGTTGCAATTTCTGGATCATAAAGTGAATATGGGCTCTTAACACCAGCGTTAATGATGTTACCCTTGTAAAGCTTAAGCTTAACTGTACCAGTACATGTCTCCTCAGCCTTATCTACGAATGCTGAAAGTGCCTCACGAAGAGGTGTGTACCACTGACCGTTATATACGAGCTCACCAAATGTAATAGCAAGTTCTGCCTTCTTGTGAGCTGTGTACTTATCAAGACAAATTGTCTCAAGAACATTAAGTGCCTTATAAAGGATTGTTCCACCTGGAGTTTCATAAACGCCACGGCATTTCATACCAACAAGACGGTTTTCAACAATATCAAGAAGACCAATACCATTTGCTCCACCAATTTCGTTAAGAGCAAGGATGATTTCTTTTGGAGTCATCTTCTTACCGTCAAGAGCAACAGGAACGCCCTTTTCAAAGTCAAGAGTAATGTATGTAGGAACATCTGGAGCCTGAAGAGGAGATACGCCAAGTTCAAGGAAGCCTTCCTTCTCATACTGTGGCTCATTCCATGGATCTTCAAGGTCAAGACCTTCATGTGAAAGGTGCCAGAGGTTCATATCTTTTGAATAGTTTGTCTCTCTTGAAATCTTGAGAGGAATATTGTGTGCTTCAGCGTAGTCAATTTCTTCATCACGTGACTTAATTGACCATTCACGCCATGGAGCAATAATCTTCATATCTGGTGCAAAAGCCTTAATTGCAAGTTCAAAACGAACCTGGTCGTTACCCTTACCTGTGCAACCGTGGCAGATTGCATCTGCGCCCTCTTCCTTTGCAATTTCAACAAGACGCTTAGCAATGAGTGGACGTGCAAAAGATGTACCAAGAAGATAATCCTCGTACTTTGCGCCAGCCTTTACTGAAGGAATGATGAACTCATTTACGAATTCCTCTGTAAGATCTTCAATGTAAAGCTTTGAAGC
>DCGS01000083.1:12583-16183 GCA_002314645.1 Ruminococcaceae bacterium UBA1772 | reverse complement strand
ACTGCAATTACTTCGCAGTTGTTATAGTTTTCCTTGAGCCAAGGAATAATGATTGATGTGTCAAGTCCGCCTGAATAAGCAAGAACTACCTTTTTAATATCTGCCTTATTTACTGCCATTTTAATCCCCTCCGAATTGTATGTGCGATTCATTTCCACGTTATTATAACAATTTATTATATAAAGTCAAGAGTCTTTTTGCATAAATATTCATTATTTTTGCATATTTATGCAAATCGTATGAATATTTTTGTTTTGAGGTCTAATTATTTCAAATATTTCCCCATATTATATATATTATTTTCATAAAATACTAATGATTTTTCATTTGGGAAGTGCTATACTATAAAATGTATTTTTATATATTCACACATTTACAAAGGAGACACCAATTCAAATGGGACTTTTCAAAAAACTTTTTGGTGATTATTCATCAAAGGAAATTCGCAAAATGACTCCAATCAAGGAGGCAGTTTTAGCACTTGAAGAAGAATATAAAGCTCTTTCAGATGCTGAACTTAAAGAAATAACTCCAAAGCTTAAAGCAAGACTTGCAAATGGCGAGACTCTTGATGATATTCTTCCAGAAGCATTTGCTGCATGCCGTGAGGCATCAGACCGTGTTCTTGGAATGCGTCACTATCCAGTTCAGATTCTCGGTGGTATTGTTCTTCACAATGGCGGTATTTCAGAAATGAAAACTGGTGAAGGTAAAACACTCGTTGCTACACTTCCTGCATACCTTAATGCACTTGCAGGCGAAGGCGTACACGTTGTTACAGTAAACGACTACCTTGCTCGTCGTGACTCTGAGTGGATGGGTAAAGTATACCGTTTCTTAGGACTTGAAGTTGGTCTTATTGTTAACGGCCTTGAAACAGACGAAAGAAGAAAAGCATACGCTGCCGATATTACATACGGTACAAACAACGAATTCGGTTTTGACTACCTTCGTGACAACATGGTTCAGTATAAAAAGGACAAGGTTCAAAGAGCTCCTTTCTATGCAATTGTCGACGAGGTCGATTCAATCCTCATAGATGAGGCTCGTACCCCACTTATTATTTCTGGTATGGGCACACAGTCAACCGAGCTTTACAAGCTTGCAAACTCATTTGTAAAGACACTCTCAATGACAAAGGTTAAAGAGGTTGACTCAAAAGCAGAATACGAAAGCACTGGTGACGGTGACTACATCGTAGATGAAAAGGCAAAGACAGCCACACTTGCACAGACTGGTGTTGAAAAGGCTGAACAGTATTTCGGCGTTGAAAACCTTATGGATGCTGAAAACTCTGAGCTTCTCCACCACATCAACCAGGCTATTAAGGCTCACGGTGTAATGCACAGAGACATTGACTACGTTGTAAAAGATGGCGAAGTTCTTATTGTCGACGAATTCACAGGTCGTATTATGCTTGGCCGTCGTTATAACGAAGGTCTCCACCAGGCTATTGAAGCTAAGGAAAACGTAAACGTTAGACGTGAAAGCAAGACACTTGCTACTATTACATTCCAGAACTACTTCCGTCTTTACAAAAAGCTTGCTGGTATGACTGGTACAGCTATGACTGAAGCAGACGAATTTTCTGAAATCTACAACCTCTACCCAATTGAGGTTCCAACAAACAAGCCAATGATCAGAATAGATAACTCTGACGTTGTATATAAAACAGAAAATGCTAAATTCAATGCAGTTATTGATCAAATTGCTGCATGTCACGAAAAAGGACAGCCGGTTCTTGTTGGTACAATTTCAATTGAAAAGTCTGAAATTCTTAGTAAAATGCTTAAGAAGCGCGGCTTAAAGCATGAGGTACTCAACGCTAAGAACCACGAGCGTGAAGCTGAAATCATTGCTCAGGCTGGTAAATTTGGCGCAATTACAATTGCAACAAACATGGCCGGACGTGGTACCGATATTATGCTCGGCGGTAACCCTGAATTCCTTGCAAAGTCAGCACTTCGCAAGAAGGGATACCCAGAGGAAATCATTGTTGAAGCAATGGGCTTCGCAGATACAGACAACGAAGAAATCATTGAAGCTCGTGCTGAATTCGGCCGCCTTCAAGACGAATTCAAGGCTGAAATTGCAGACGAAGCTGAAAAGGTTAGAGCTGCAGGCGGTCTTTACATTATTGGTACAGAACGCCATGAATCTCGTCGTATTGACAATCAGCTTCGTGGACGTTCAGGTCGTCAGGGTGACCCTGGTGAAAGTAAATTCTACCTCTCAATGGAAGACGACCTTCTCCGTCTCTTCGGCGGCGAACGTATGACACGTGTTATGGACACACTCAACGCTGATGAGGATATGCCAATTGAGGTTAAGATTCTTTCAAATACAATTGAAAGTGCTCAGAAGAAGGTTGAATCACAGAACTACTCAATCAGAAAGCACGTTCTCCAGTACGACGACGTAATGAACAAACAGCGTGAAATCATCTACGGACAGCGTGACCAAGTTCTTGAAGAGGTTGACCTTAAAGAGAAAATCCTTGGCATGCTTGATGAAACAGTTGAGACAAGCGTTGAAATGTATTGCCCAGACTCTGCAGATAAGGAAGACTGGAACCTTGCTGGTCTCAGAGAAAAATTCGTAGGTTGGGCTATTTCCCCTGATTTAGAGCTTCCAAGAGACAAAGCTTCTCTTATGGAAATGATTAAAGAAAGCGCTCACGCTCTTTATGAAAAACGTGAGGCATATTTCACACCTGAAGTTACACGTGACCTTGAAAGAATGATTCTTCTTCGTAACGTTGATATGCTCTGGATGGATCATATTGATGCCATGGAAGAACTCAAGAAAGGTATTGGTCTTCGTGCTTATGCACAGAAGGATCCAGTTGTAATGTTCAAGTTTGAAAGCTTTGACATTTTCGATGAAATGACAGCAGAAATCCGTGAAAACACTGTTAGACAAATGCTCACAGTTAAGGTTACTAAGAGAGAAGAAATTAAACGTGAGCAGGTTGCTAAGGTTACAGGCACAAGTGGCGGAGATGGAACTGACGTAAAACGTCCTGTTAGAAAGGGCGCAAAGGTTGGACCAAACGATCCATGCCCATGTGGTAGCGGTAAAAAATATAAGAAGTGTTGTATGTTAAAGGAATCAGCTGAAAACTAAGTGTTTTTTATTCCAGGGTGGATTATTTATGACAAACATTAAGGCTTTTTTTCAAAAATATTTTGGATATCATCTTCCTATAAGACAAAGATTTTTTAACATTATCTTTATCTGTGGCTTTTTAGTAGGAATTATGGGCGTAGCAGCCTGTATTTCCCTAAAATCCTCACAAGAGGCTATTACCGTTGCTGCTGCAATGACAATAGTAATGCCATTTTTGGCTCTTTTAGGAATAACATCCAGAAAAAATCAAGAATTAATTCTCTATATATCTTTAGGAATTGTAAACTTCGTCATTTTCCCTGCCATGTATTTAACAGGCGGTGGCATAGACTGTGGCATTCCAAGCTATTTTGCTCTAGGACTTGCATTTACACTGTTCTTAACAAAAGGTACTTCAGGTATAATTCTTACAGTTGTTGAAGCCATTTGGTATTCCATTATATACATCATTTCTTATGCAGCACCTGCAGT
>DCGS01000083.1:0-12513 GCA_002314645.1 Ruminococcaceae bacterium UBA1772 | reverse complement strand
AGAGCCATTTCTTCAAACACATTTATGGTTGGAATTGCACTTGGTGCCCTTGCTAAAATTATTTTCTCAATGTACAGAAAAGAATATAAAATCGTTTCTAATTCCATTGAAGAAGTTAAACATAACTCATTGATTGACCCTTTAACAAACGTATACAATAGGCGTTATATGTATTCATATTTAGACGAGCAAATACAGTATGCCTCTGAAAATGGCAGTGAACTTTCTGTTGCCATTTTTGACATTGATAAATTCAAAAATTTGAACGATACATACGGCCATCTTCTTGGAGACGAGGTTTTAAAAGCGCTCACAAGAATTCTTAAAGGTTCTTGTCGCGAGAAGGAAATAGTTGCAAGATATGGTGGCGAGGAATTCATACTAATTCTCCCTGGTCTTAACCGCGAAGAAGCACTAAATCGTGCAAATGAAATTAGAGAATGTATTGAAAAATCTCACTTATCACCCGAACTGCCTGCAGATAAGCCTGTCACAATAAGTGGAGGCGTAGCCTCATTTGAAGTTGGAGAAACAGATGAGCAGCTTATAGGCGAGGCCGACGAGAATCTATACATGGCAAAAAACACAGGCCGAAATAGAATCTGTGGCTAAGGAGGGCGTTAAAATGAAAGAATTATTAAAGCAAATATTCACCTCCAAAAGGCTTGTTGGCGCCACACTTAAAGGAGACCTCTTTAAAAAGATAAGTGAATCGCTTGTAGTTGCAGGTTTCGTTTATCTTGTAATTTCACTTCTAATTGGACGACACATTGCTGCAATTGGCGTTCAAATAATTTTGTTTCTTTTCTATATTTTATGTTACTTGCTTCAAAAGAGAATAACTGGGGAAGCAAAGCAAAGGTTACTTTATATTATGTTTTGTTTCATAAATAACAGTATTCTTTTACCACTAGCATTCATCTTCGGTGGTGGAATAGATAGTGGTTTTTCTATCATATTCATTGCTGGTGGAGTAACAACCATTCTCCTTTTGGACAACATTATTCTTATAATAATGTTTATACTTAACAGTTTATCTTTTGTAGCTGCATATGCAATCAACTGGTTTAGACCAGACTTTGTTGATAATTTCACCCAAATGGGTAATCACACTTATATTGACATTGGTTTTTCTTCAATCTTTATTGGTATTTCAATTGGATTCTTCCTTAGAATCCTTGCAAAGAACTTTGATGAAAACCAGCAAAAAGCAAGAGATCTTCTTGGTCAAATTGAAGATGCATCAACAAAAGATCCTTTAACCGGTGCGTACAACAGAAGATATTTAATTGAATACCTAGAAAAGTGCATTGCACAGGTTGAATCTGGAGAAATGAAAGCATTCTCAATTTTAATGTTTGACCTTGATCATTTTAAAAAGATTAATGACACATATGGCCATCTTTCAGGCGATGATTGCATTAAGAATCTTACATACATCCTTAAAAATTCCCTTAGAAAAGTGGATGTTGTATCAAGGTATGGTGGCGAAGAGTTTATTTGTGTTCTTCCTTCTGCTGATGACACACCAGCTTATAGAAGAGCTGAACAAATACGTGCATCAGTTGAAAACACTCAGTTATCTGCCAACATAGACAAAACAGTAACCGTTAGCGGTGGTGTGGCTATGTATATGCCTGGAATGACCGTTGAGCAGTTAATTGAGGAAGCAGATACAAATCTTTACATGGCTAAAGAAAACGGCAGAAATCAGATTGTATGGCACCACGGAGGCATCCCTCCTCTTTGCTATGTAGCATACGAACCAGATTCTCTCAAACCAGTTGAAAATTCAGGCAGACGCTTCTCAGACATGACAAAAATATAAAAAAATAAGCCGATTCACAAAACTGTGAATCGGCTTTCTTTTTTACTTATGCAAGGAATGAACGAAGTTCATCGTTTCCTGTAATGAAGTTTCTTCCAAATGCAAGAACATTTTCTCTTTCTGCCTCTGGAGGTAATGTTGCCTGTCCATCAGGAAGAATGAAATATACATTCATAAGTGTAGCATCTGTTTTCATGTCCTCATAAAGGAATTCAAATACCATTGGTGAATTTCCTTCTGCTGCAATTGAAACAAGGTTGCTTGCTGGAACATTAAATGTGTTTACTACAGCTACTATTGCAGGATCTGCAACGCTATCTGAAACAACTGCTCCGCCAATTTGAACTGTCTTGCCATTGCCTTCTGGAACTACAGGAGCCTCTACAACAGGTTCTGCAGCAGGAATAGGCTCAGCTACTGGTTCAGTGACAATTGGATCAATAACAGGGGCTGCAACCTCTACAGGCGCAGGTTCTGTAGTTGCAACTGGAACTGGAGCTTCAACTACCTGAGGAATTTCTTCAACATAATCTGCAGTAAGATTATCAAAAGTTACAGGAGCCTCTGGAGCTAGATACTCAGATGTTGTTGATTCCATTGGAGGAAGTGCCTCACCTGGAGCCTCTGCCATTGCTATTGAAAATCCTTGTGAAAGCGGATCAATATCCGCAAATGTCTGTCCTGAAGTTTCACCATCATATGAAATAGGCTCAGCTGTTGGAAGAACAACCTCTGGCTCTTCACTAATAACTGGAGCAGCAATTGGCTCTGGTGTAACTTCAACAGTTGGTTCTGCTACTGGAGCAGCTACAACTGGCTCAATAACAGGAGCCTGTGCCATAACTGGCTCAACCACTGGAATTGGAGCAGCTACTGGCTCTGGAACAGCTACTGGTTCTGGAGCAACCACTGGTTCTGGAGCAACCACCGGTTCTGGAACAGCTACTGGTTCTGGAACAACTACTGGTTCTGGAGCAACTACTGGTTCTGGAACAACTACTGGTTCTGGAGCAACTACTGGTTCTGGAACAACTTCAGCAGCCTTCTGTTCTGAAGGTGTAACAATTATTTCAGCTGCATCCTTATCTTCCTCTCCAAGCTTTCCTGCAAGGTATGGAAGATTCATTGGAAGGTCTGTATATTTTTCCTCAACAACTGGCTCTGGAGCAACTACAGGTGCTGGAGCAGCTGGTACTGGAGTTGGAATTGGAGCTGGTGTAGGAACTGGTACCGGTGTTGGAACTGGTGCTACAGGAGCTGCAGGAATTGGCTGTGCAACTGGTGCATACTCTACAGGAGGAACTGGTGCTGGAGGTGGAGCAACATAAGCCTCTGGAATAATTGTTGTTGCTGGAGCCTGATATGTTTGAGCAGCAGCTACTGGACCTCCAGTTACGCCTCTCATACTAGGTGCATCATTAACATTAATTCCTTTTTTGTTTGGATCATCCGGAAAAGTTTCATTTCCTAATTTTTTGACAGCTTTAGTCGTAAGGAGAACTGAGCCTACTGCAGTTGAAGCCGCAGCCGCACCTAAAGCGCCAAGTTTAATTAAAGTTGAAATTCTCATGTTTTTATCTCCTTATTTTTTATTTCCATGAAAGGAATGTGCTTACACATTCATCTTTTAAAAGATCTTTATATGTTTCAGTTCCTATAGAATAGTATTCTCCAGAAACTTGTTTAAACGTATTCAGATATTCAGTATAGACTGAATCTCCTGACGCTGCACATGGCCAATAGTTTAATGGAGCATCATTTCCATCAATTGATATTTTGCCAAAGCTTTCTGGTTTGTCGCCCTTGAACTGAACAACAAAGCGTAAAGTTGAAGCGTCCTTTTTTGAGCCTGAGAATACATATACAAGTGTTGTATCCTTCATATTTTTCAATGTGCTAGAAAAACACATTGTATTTGACGCTGAAAAATTAGATGAAAACGTTTTGTTAATAGAATCAAGCGATTCTTTTATGAATTTGTTGGAACCTGATTTTGTTAAGGTAACAACACCCTTTTCATTTCCGTTTTTAACGTCATACTTCATAGTGTTATTATCAACCTTAACGTAGTCCTCAGCAGGGGCAGTAACAACCTTTGTTGTAGTTCTACTGCTAGTTGGTTGGTTTTGAGAACCAGCCTTAGTTGTTGAGGATGAATTTGAACCACCACTACCATTTGTTGTGGATGAGTTACCATTTGTAACGGAATTATTTGCGCTACCGCCATCATTAAGATGTGGCTCTGTAGTATACTGCTGCCACCAAGCATCCATATTTTCACCATTTGCATTTGTAGCGCTTCCAGCCGATGGATCTTGAGGGTTATATGTTCCCGCCTCAGCATCGTCTTTACTACAAGCAGTTAATGACAGTAAAAAAACAGCAGACAACAAATAAATAACTAATCTGTTTTTCATGTTATGCTCCTTAATATGATGCATTAATTACTGTTTGGAAATGAGGATCCCCTGCAAGAGTTGTTAAAAGTGCTTGCATATCTGTATATGTTGTCCCATCTTTTCCTTGAACCTTGTTCCATTTAGAAACAGCTGTTTCCTTAGCTTTCATATAGTCACTAGAACCATTATCTTTTGTAAAGAAACTAAAATACTTTGTTGTATCGTTTTTATCTACAAAAATTTGAACCTGCTCAAGTGTTGAACTATTCCATGTCTTTGTATTATCAAACTGGAAAACATACAAATAATTTTGTCCGCTTATTTGTACATAAGCAAGTCTACCTGGAGGGCAAGTAATGCCTTTCTTTGCATACTCATTTCTAACAAAAGCAATATATGCGTTATTTAAGTTTGTAGAAATAAATGTAGTACCATTGTTTTCATTAGCAAACTGAAGAGAAGAACCCTTGAAACCTGTGCTGTTGTTTGGTGCACTTGTAGTTGATGGGTTTGGAGCAACAGTTACCTTGTATGAATATTTGCTACTACCAGTCTTATCTACATAAGATGTTGTAGATGTTGATCCAATAAACTTGTATTCAGAGTTTGCATTGTCTGCTCTGTAAATGTTATAAGCTTTTGCGCCTGCTACAGCTTTCCATGTTAATTGATAGCCGTCAGCTGATGTTGCACCTGTAACAGAATTTGTAGCCAATGTTGTTTCTTTTTTAATATCTGGCTTTGCTGTTGTTGCAGGAACAGAAGAAGTAGTACCTGCAGCTGTTGTTACAAGTCCGCTATCCTCATCAATTAATGAAGAATTAATTGTAGCTTCTTCACCATCATCAGAGTTTTGAGTTAAGTCAAATACATCTTCAACCGAACCACCTGTTACGGTGTTTGAAGGTGTGTCTGAATTTTCGTCTTTGCTACAAGCTGTTATTCCAATAGCAACTAAAACAGCAAGAACTAATGCTAAAATTTGCTTAATTTTCATGTGTATTCCTCCATAATTCGTATACATTTAAATAATATCATTTTTATATCATATGTACAATAATAACAATAAAATAAATTATTAAATTTATATAAAAAAGAACGCAAAGCCGAAGCTTTGCGTTCCCCATTTTTTAATTTTAAAATTAGAAAATGTCAATTAGAAAAGATTCATAATTGTGCTAATGATCTGAGCACCTGTGTCAACAGCGCCAGCGATAAGCTCACCGAGAGTCTTTGTGTCAAAAGAGAAACCGTAAGCAAGAGTTCTTGTAACGTCATACTTGAAGTATGCATCAGCAATACCTGTAAGGAACATTGGGATTCACCTCCGAATAATTTTAAAGTAATTACTTATATCAAGCTGTGAGCTAGATACCTTAAACGATGTCTTTCCTGAAGACAACAATATAATAACACACATTTTCGATAGTTTGTGAACATTCTGTGAATAAAATATTAACATTCTGTTAATATTTTATTCACTTTTAATTCATTTTATTGCAATATATTTTTCACCATTTTTACATCGAAAATTATGCTTGTTAAATCTAACAACGTAGTTACGCGGTATTTGGCAATGGATTCATCAATTTGTCGTCCAAGCGACCGTCTTCGCAGTCAAATTATTAACAATTCCGCCCGTTAACAAACTATTAAATATTTAGGGTGAAATATTAAAAAATGGGCAGAATTATTAATATATAATTCACATTTTCTGTCTGATGGCGCATAATTTAGTGGTTTTTGACAACAAAAAGAGCAATTGATATTCTCAATTGCTCTTTTCCTTTAAGATCTTGAAATACTAAATTTATATTGGTCTTTACCGTTTCTCTTTGCTTCGTATAACGCAGCATCAGCTTTTTTGAAAAGTTCCTCATAGGTCTTGCCATCTTTATTATACATTGCAACGCCAATACTTGTTGACAAACGACCTGGGAATCCATTATCTATTCCATACTTTTTGAACGAAGCTGTAAGTCTTTGCAGCTTATCACAAACGAGAGCAATAGACTGAACATTTTTTATAAGGACAACGAATTCATCGCCGCCTGTTCTTCCCAAAATATCTGTTTCACGGAAGCTCTTACTGAGTTCCGCAGCAAAAGCAAGAAGAATCTGGTCACCTATAACATGCCCACGTGTATCATTAATAGTTTTAAAGTTATCTATATCTATAATAAGAAGTGCATGCTGTTGTGTATGATTCTTTTCAAGGCACTCCTCAATCATACTTCTTGTAGTAACCTTATTATAAAGCTGGGTCAATGGGTCCTTTTCTGCTTCCAGACGAAGTTTATTCTCATTTTTCTTTCTATCTTCTACGTCTTGAATGAGACACAAGAAGAAATTACCGTTTTCAGATGTTGCTTCTTCTCTTGTCAAAAGCACAGAAACCCATTTATATTCATTTTCTTTAAGATTTAATCTTATTTCAAAATAAATCTGATTTCTGCCTAAAAGAAATTCATTATTCAAATAATCTAAATTGAAATTCTTTTCACTTAATGCTCTGTCATCTTCATATGTAGCTTCAATAATTTTTCTTATAAATGTAGTATTTGACATTTCTGTTACATCTACAAACTCATATTCACCACAATTACGAAGTACATCACAACTATTCTTACCAACATCAAGTTCAAATGCTAAATCAAAAACTTCTTCAAACACCTTGCCAAGTCGTCTCTTGTTAGCTCCAGATTCTACTACATTTTTTGCAGATTCATAGTATGTCTCAAGTCTCTCAAAATGATTCGCTAGAGAAATAAGTAGTACAACAAAGAATACTGGCAAAATAATAATAATTGTCATAAGTGAGGCATCAAGCCAATGCATATAAAGTGCTATACCTACAACTGCAAAAGGAAAAAGAACGTGTCTTTCTATTCGTGTGAAAACAGGAATAGACATTGCAACGAAAATCATTGCAAACCAGAAAATCAAGCTTGAATTGTGGTTTTCACCAAACACTTTAGCAACAGATGAAACAAACAGGAAATATACAGCCCAAAATACCATATATACTGTTCGAACTCTTTTTCTAAGCTTTTCGTCTGCGTACTCTTCATCTTTTTTCTTCGTGAACGAATCAGCAACCTCAACATAAACAACTAATATTAATGTTGCAACAACAATTAATGCACTGCTCCAAATACCGCCAGCAGCACGCACTGTAGGAGAGCCAAAGGATGCAATAGAACTAATTACTAAGAACACCGCTAAAAGGATGGTTCTATTTAAATTAGACTTTTGTCTTCGTGTCTCTATATACAGAAACATTTCCCGCTCTTTTGAATTGCAATTTTTTTCATTTCTATATAAGTGATTTATGTTTCTACGGAATTCTCTAAATCTCTTTAAAATTGTAAACACTTTCTCACCTCTATGATCCGTGTATAAATACTATAAATATACCTTATATTATATAAAAAAAGGGGACTCTATTCAATAGAATAGAGCCCATAATACGCGTTTTAAGTATAAATATTTACCCTTTATTTTTGTTTACTTAGTCAATTTTTTCGCCTTTTCCAAGATCCAACTTCCCAAAATATGGCAAATCAACGGTAGCATAACAAGAATCGTCTTCAAATCTAAGTGTTGCAACAACAATCTTATTTCCAGGTATGAGAGAAGCCCTTGCGGTTCCCGTTATGACATTGTCTTTAACTTTTATTTCCATTATTTCATAACTAAGACTGTCATCGAACCCTTCAATGATTGGTTCAAATACATATTCACCATTTTTTTCTGCAACTTTTACAATAATATCGCCAGTGAAAAGGAACATCTCAACATGAAATTTCCATTTTCCAAGACCAAGCATGTTATTGCCTCCTAATACGCATTCGCGTTAATTTAGTACATTATATTATATAATTATCTTTTTTTCAATAATAAAAAGGAACCACAAAAGCAGTTCCTTTTTTTGCAAAAACTATTAAGCTATTAGCCTTCTTCTTTCATTTTTGCGAAGCACTCGCTGCAATAAACAGGGCGATCCTCTCTTGGTCTGAATGGGACCTTTGCTGTCTGACCGCATGAAGCACATACTGCTTCAAACATTTCTCTGTCTGCCTTAGCTGCGTTCTTACGAGCGTCACGGCATGCCTTGCAGCGCTGTGGTTCATTTTCAAAACCTTTTTCAGCATAGAATTCCTGCTCACCAGCTGTGAAAGTAAACTCTTCCCCGCACTCTTTGCAGATGAGTGTCTTGTCTTCGTACATTTTAATAACCTCGCTTGAATTATTTTTGTGACCGAGCACACAAATACATATTAACCTATATGCACCTATTTGTCAACATACATAATTTATTCAAGAAAAAGTTATTTTCTTTATAGCAAAATGTTTAATACTTTTACACTTTTTAAAAAATAGTTGTTTTTATCTAAAATACAAATTTTTACTATTTTCGCTTTTTTAGAATGCTTGGAACTATTACAAGTGCAATTAAAACAACAAATGCTACAACCGCAACTACTACTATTGTATTTCTTGTATTATCGTCGCCTGTGTTGACAATTGACATCATTTCAGGGCTGATTGCAAAACTATTAACCGCAACCATAACCACGCTTCCGAGCATTATTACAGCAAGAATTATTGCTACAACTCTTGTGAACATCTTACTATTCATTTTAATCCTCCAACCATTTACTTGTATCAGCAAGAATAGCCTCATAGATTGAATTTGCATCTTCACGAGAGTTTCCTACTGCAGTAATGTAAATTTTAATTTTTGGTTCTGTACCAGAAGGTCTAACAACTGCACTATTTCCATTTTCAAGAATGAATGCAAGTACATTTGATGCAGGAAGACCAGTAACCTCTGTATTTTTGTAGTCTACCACTGAAGTAACCTTTAAGCCCGCAACCTCAGTTGGCTTTTTATTTCTAAGGCCGTCCATTATATCAGCCATCTTCTGCATTCCTGCAGCACCTTCAAACTCAAAGCTTGCAACCTTGTTATTGTAATAACCATACTTTTCATATATGTCAGCCATTACGTCAAGGAGCGATTTATTCTGAAGCTTATAATATGAAGCCATTTCACAAAGAAGCTGAGATGCAACTACTGCATCCTTGTCTCTTGCGTGAATACCTAAAAGGTACCCGTAGCTTTCTTCCATACCTACAATAAAGTCTTCGGCATGTCCTTCTTTTTCTAAATTAGTTACATATTCACCAATGTATTTAAATCCTGTAAGAAGATTATCAACCTTTGCTCCGTGAGCATTTGCAATAACCTTTACTAAATCTGTTGTTACAAAAGACTTAAGAACAACAGGATTCTTTGGCATTAAGCCCTTTTGCTCATACTGAGTTAAAACATATTCTGTAAACAATGCGCCAACTTCGTTACCACTCATGAGTGTAAAGCTGTCACCATCTCTTACAGCAATGCCCATACGATCACAGTCTGGATCAGTTGCAAGTAAAAGATCTGCATTTTCTTTTTCTGCAAGTGCAATAGCACACTCAAAAGCCTGTCTGATTTCTGGGTTTGGATATGGGCAAGTTGGGAAATTACCATCTGGGAGTTCCTGCTCTGGGACTACCACAACATTGTTTACACCAATTCTTTTAAGAATTTTTCTAACTGGCTTATTACCCGTTCCATTTAATGGAGTATATACAACTTTTAAGTTTGCTTCTTTGCAAGCTTCTTTATTAATTGCCTTACTTTCAACAAGGTTAAAGAATTCCTCTGATATTTCCTCAGAAATATACTCAATAATTCCAGATGAAATGCCTTCTTCAAAATCAATCTTCTTAACGTCGTTGAAGAGATCAACCTTTTCAATATATGAATAAGCAAGCGCTGCCGCTTCATCTGTCATTTGATATCCTTCTGGGTCATAACACTTGTAGCCGTTGTATTTTGCAGGGTTATGGCTTGCAGTAATAATAACGCCAGAACTACATTTAAGTCTTCTAACTGCAAAAGAAAGCATTGGAGTTGGAACCAATTCTGGATAAATATAAACCTTTATTCCATTTGCAGCAAAAACAGATGCTGTCTCTCTTGCAAACAAATCAGAATTAATTCTTGAGTCATATGCTATTGCTACTGAAGGATTTTCAAATTCAGCATTTAAATAATCCGCAATTCCCTGTGTAGCTTGGTTTACAGTATATATATTCATGCGATTAGTGCCGGCTCCAAGCACACCACGAAGACCAGCAGTACCAAATTTCAATTTTGTATAAAATCTATCAAGAATTTCCTCGTCTTTTCCCTCAATAGAGTTAAGTTCAGAGAGAAGTGCTTCATCCTTACACTCTTTTTTCCAAAGTTGGTAGAGTTCATTATAATTCTCCATAGAAATCATCCTTTCCTTTAAGGTTTCTAAAGAAACAATATGTTTTAATTTTAATACCTTTGTAATGTTTTTGTCAATTAACTTGGCACAAGAATAAAACCATTTTATTGCACATTGCCATTTTGTGGTATATGGTGTATTATAAATTTGGTATTTAAGGAGGTGCCAAATGTTCTCAAAAGTAAATAGTCTAGGACTTTTGGGGTTCGGAGCAGAACTAGTAGAGGTTGAAATAGACTTATCAAACGGGCTTCCACGGTTTGATATTGTCGGTCTTCCAAGCTCGTCGGTTGCAGAGTCGAAAAATAGAGTTCGCTCCGTCATAAAAAATATGAAATTAACATTTCCCATTAGCAGAATTACAGTAAATCTTGCCCCCGCAGATTTTAGAAAAGAAGGCACAATTTACGACCTTCCCATCTTAATTGCTGTTCTTCTTGCTTCTAGGCAACTCAGTGCAAATGTATCATCCTGTGCCTTCGTAGGAGAAATCTCACTAAACGGGGACACAAGACACATAAATGGCATTTTGCCAATGACAATTCGCGCCAGGGAAATGGGAATAAGAAATCTGTACATACCTTTTGACAATTTAAATGAGGCTAAAATAATATCTGGAATTAACATTTATCCAGTCAAAAGTGTTCAGCAGCTCTTTCGCCACTTTCAGGGCGAAGAAATAATTTTGCCATTCTATTCTAACATTATGACAAATGAAGAACTTTTAGAATTAACAATGGCCAACCGCTCTCCTTCCACTCAATCATATAACGACTTTTCAGATGTTGTCGGTCAGCAAATGGCAAAGCGTGCTTTAGAAATTGCAGCCGCAGGAGGCCACAACGTTCTTTTAACAGGACCACCGGGAGTAGGTAAAAGTATGCTGGCAAAATGTGTTCCCAGCATTCTTCCAGACATGTCTCTTGAGGAAATAATTGAAACTTCCAGTATATATTCAGTGGCTGGCAAGCTCACTCCAACGGACCCATTAATGATCTCACGTCCATTCAGGTCGCCTCATCATACAATGAGTATATCCGCAATGACGGGTGGTGGCTTCAAAGCCCGACCTGGTGAAGTATCTTTTGCAAATAACGGTGTGCTATTCATGGATGAAATTCCACTATTTCAAAAAAGTGTCCTTGAAAGCCTTCGGCAGCCTTTGGAGGACCGTGAAATTACCGTTTCACGCAACGGAGCAACGTCTAAATATCCCGCCAATTTTATGCTTGTAGCATCTATGAATCCGTGTCCCTGTGGGTATTTTAATGATCCAACACATGTCTGCACATGCACAGAAAAGTCACGACTTAATTATAAATCTCGTCTTTCAGGCCCGCTCATAGACAGAATTGACCTAATAGTAACCGTTGAACAAATAGAGTGTGAAAAGCTATTAAACTCTAAACCTTCAAATGAAGTTGAGACATCCGCTCAAATAAAAGAAAGAGTAAACAAGACAAGGGAAATCCAAAGGAAAAGATTTCAAAACACCAGTTGCACATGTAACGCGGAAATGTCTCGCCCAATGATAAAGTCATACTGTAAACTCAGCATAGATGCAGAAAACGCACTAGTACTTGCTTATGAAAGGCTCCATTTGTCCGCCAGAGTCAGTGACAAAATACTGAGAGTTGCTCGCACAATTGCAGATCTAGACAACTCAAATGAAATACAAAAGACACACATCCTAGAGGCAATTGGATACAGAGAAATATAAAAAAGCACCGCATAGAATAATCTATGCGGTGTATCTTTTAGCCCTGAAGACCTCTTGATTGTCTATCCATATCCTCAACAACAATATCATATATTTCGCCAAGAGTACGGCAATATTCAAGAACTTTCCATGGTTCATTTGTATGATAGTGAATTTTAACAGTGTCTTCATCGCCAACAGCTAGGAGACAGTCTCCCTTAAAATTCTCTATAAAATAGTCATGGATTTCATCTTCAT
>DCGS01000095.1:3508-7917 GCA_002314645.1 Ruminococcaceae bacterium UBA1772 | reverse complement strand
GGACCATCATCAAAGGTTAAATAAATGACCTTACCGCCAGGATATACAACAGGATTATTTGGTTGTGGAGAAATAACCTTAACGGTTCTAACAGCCTTACCTACATTACCTGAAGAATCCTTTACGGTATATGTAATGTCATATATTCCGCGCTTTTTTGTATTTACTTTTCCAGATACTTCTATTTTGTCTGTAAGGGTACCATCAACCTCGTCCTTAGCTGTTGCACCCTCTTCCTTATATTTTCCGTCGACCTTAATAGTCATGCTTTTAGAACCATTAAGAGTTACCTTTGGAGCAATTACGTCTTTATAGATAATTTCACGCTCTACTGTAGTTTCATTACCAGAAGAGTCTTTTACAGAATACACAACCTTGTCATGAGTTACTACCCTTTCAACCTTGTCTGAAATATCTCCATCTACGTTGTCAGTTGCTGTAAAGCCCTGTTCTTCATATTCACCAACTGGGCTTGTATACTGAATAGGGTCTGTAACAAGAGTAATTACAGGTGCCTCTTTATCCAAGATGTTTACAACAATGTCCTTTTCAACTTTATCTTTTCCATATTCAGCAATATATTTAACTAAATATTTGCCAGGCTTTGAAGCATCAACATTGTTTTCAACTTTTACTTCAACATCTGTTTTATTTGAAATGCCAGAGTAGTAGTAAGCCTTTGCATCAGGCAGAGTTACTTCTTTTCCACAGTCAATATTTATTTCATTTGCTGCTTCCTGAACCTCTATTTCAAGTCTTGAGGGCTGTAGTGCAAGTTTATATGTAAGAAGTCCAACTATTGGAATTAGTATTACTAGAAGAGCTAATAAAATTCTCTTCATTAAAGTCACCAGCCTTCGACAAAATTCTACAATTAATTTTATCACTACAGCGAAAAAAAGTCTGTTACAACTTAGTTACAAATAAAAAAGGCAACAGTAAAAACTGTTGCCTTAAAAGCATTACTATTTAACGTTAAACCACTGGCCACGTTTTGGAATAATAAACTCAACATTTGGGAAGTTTTCTTTTGCAATTGGCATGAATTTATCCATTCTCATTTCAGTGGTTACTGGTGGGAATGCATTGTCCCAATGGTCGAATAAAACCTTATCTGCATTGTAGTAACCGAGCATATCTATTGAATGAGAGAACATATTCTCAAGACGAAGCCCCTGGAATGGGAATACTAAAGTGTCTATATGTTCAGGACGGTAAGCTGGCTCATAAATATTTGCAGAACCAATTACGAATACATTCTCTGTTCCATTTGAAACTTCAAAGCAGAAAATATCAAGTGTGTCTATAGGGAAGGTAAACCTCTGCTGGATTCCCATATAAACAGCATGATAAAGATGAATAGGATTTAAAAGTCTGTGAGCAAATGTCCAGAAAAGACCATGATCTAAGTCACAATGAAGTCCCTGACAGACTTTAACAGTTAAACTGCCAACCTGGATTTCATCTCCAACAATTATTTCATACATATTTTGAATGTTATAACCATTCTTTTTTGCAGTGTTAATTCCACGTCTGTTTACGTAAATTGGACAACCTGCCTGTTCACCAAATTTGTCAATGTTAGTGAAATGATCAAGGTGAGGGTGTGTTATAAAAATTCCTTTTACATTTTCCATTTCTTCGTCTGTAATGTCATGGAATTTTTTGTTGTATGGCTGATTGTAAGGATCAATCAGGATTGCATCATCACCATTTTTTATTAGGATTGTAGCAGTGCCTATCCACTGAATTTCCATAATAGATTACCTCTTCTCAAAAATAGTACAACAAACATTTTAGTCCTATCATAGAAAATAGTCAAACAAAAAAAGAGCAGCCCTTACGGACTGCTCAATTTTTTGCATTTTTAAGCTATGTTTGGTACAAGAATTAAACAGCAGCTCTTTCCATAGCTTCGTCGAAATTCTTTGTGCCAGCCCATACATCGTTAGAATATGGGTTCTTGCCCATAGCCTTAGCTCTCTTGATGATAACTGCAATAACGATAACGTTAGCAACGATAGCTGCCATTGCAACAACACCCTGAGCTGTTGGGTTAGCTGTAATACCAAGTGCTTCAACTGCCTCATTAACAGCAGCAGTCTTACCTTCACCAGCATTGTAAAGTGCAATAGCTGTGTCGTAAAGGTCGAGAGCTGTTCTGCCGTCTGCACCACCGTAAACTGATGGAAGAACTGAGAAAGTCTTGCAGAGCTGGAAGAGAGGAAGTACCTGAGCGAACATACACCAAATAGCAAGTGTGTGTGCACGGTTCTGAATCCATGCACCCTTGTTCCAAAGAGCGTTAGCAAATGTTGGAGCAAGAAGAAGAGCAACACCACAGTACCATGAGTGTGTAGGAAGGTTAAGGTATGTGTACTCGAAGTTCCAAATATCATAAGAAACGATGAACCAAACTGTCATATCAGGCCAAAGCATGTCCCTCTTGTTCTTATCCTTTGATGTGTAGAGGTTGATACAACCTGTCATACAGAAGATGTTGATAATACCAGCAATGGCATTAACAACATTCCACCAACCACCGTAGATGAGAACGCCTTCGTTTGAAGCCCACCAGTTTCCGCCAAGGCCTGTAAGACCACCAGCAATCTTGCAAGCAGCAAGAGCTGATTCAAGGTCAGATACAACTGCAATAATAATGTTTGCAGCTACGATAAACCATGGGAACCACTTGAACCACTTCTTCTTACCAATACCCCACTCGTACTTGATCATCATGAAACCTACGCATCCGATGTCAGCAGCATAGAGCTTGAAGTAGTGGAACCATCCATCCATGTAACCCATTGTCTGGTTACCTGGGAAAGCACCAAGATGGATAGCAATGAAATAAATTGTTAAAATTACTGGAATGACAACAAAGAGTGCCAAACCACCGATCTTTGTACGGCGACCAATCTCATTGAGAGCAATAAGACCACAGAATACAAGTACCCAGCCGAGTAACTGTGTAGCTGATGTTGCGCCATAAATCTGAAACAGCATTTTATTTCCTCCTTTATTCCTTTAAAAAATGCACTATAATTTTACTCTTTATAATGAATTTCGTCAACATTTTATCAATAAAAAAAGTTATACATAATAACGAATTATAGAAAAAATATAAGTTAAAATGAACAAAATGTCATAAAAAATAGGAGAAGTACACCATATTGTACTTCTCCCTTTTGTTATACTTTGTAATTTGTGCCTTCTGCCTTGTTTACTATTTCCAAGCAATGGCGCATTATATCTTTTCTTCCACGTCCACATACAACTTGGACTAAGTCATATCCAGGACGACGGTTGCCCTCAATGAATGTGCAACCGTTTTCTGTTACTGCAACATCCCATCCAACACAGTGGATATTTTCATTTTGAAGAGCAGCTTCAAGAACGGTCTTCTTTACAATGTCCCAGTTAGGAATTTGGAAACCATCAAACTTTTTGTGTGACATTGGATGTTCAATGTATCTAACACAGTTCTTATCAACAGCTTGTCCCTTAAGGATGCCTGTTTCAATGTCCACCTCTACACCCATTCCACCAGCGTGGAAATTATCAACGTCAGCGGTTCCGTTACCAATTCGCATAAACGCACCAATTATTTCTGATTTTCCGTCATAGGCAAAACTCATTACACGGATTGTATTAACGCTTGTAGATGCAAATTCAGATATTTCATGATGCTGTTTTACAAAGCCTTCAAGAAGGACATTGTTATTTATGCAATCATTAAAAAGAGCATCTTTATCTTCAATTTCTGAAACAACAAGGGTAGAAACTCCGCCACCACCTATACCATCTACTGGCTTTCTTACAATTTTCTCATTCCTTGAAAGGAATGCATCAAACTCTTCACGTGTTCCCATATTAAAGCTGTCACGCTCAATATATTTTGCAAAGTTTTTAAGGAAATTTGGTTTAACAGTGAAGTATGTTTTATATTTTGCAGGGCTTACTATTTCATAGAAGTAGTCCTGAGTCTTAATAGTGGCATACTCTTTTATTTCAGCATTACTCTTCTCCCAAAGTTCATAGTTAAGATAGTCTGAAAAACCGCTACCTATTTTCACAAAACATCTGAGGAAGTTTGCAAAATGCCAAACCTTGCTCTTTTTTGTGTCCACAGAAACTTTATCAAGCTTTTTCCAAAAGTTTGAAAGTCCACTTGACGTTGCATAATGTAAAATGCTCATTGGTTATCCCCTTTTTATAAGTCTTTTAACCTTACCAGTAATGCGATCCATCATTTGGTCGCCCATAATTTCTCTTGCAAAGCCTGACCACAAAACAAAGCCAGCATAAACTAAAACGCCAACAATTGTAACTATGATAATTGTTGCAAATGCGCCACCGTAAGTTAACTGGTTGAATGGAAGGAAGTGACTAAGTGGCCAAACAACAGC
>DCGS01000095.1:0-3390 GCA_002314645.1 Ruminococcaceae bacterium UBA1772 | reverse complement strand
TGTGTATCCAAGGAGCGATGCAGCCAACGAACCTAAATATGCAGGAAGTCCAATCTTTGCAAAGAGAAGCATAACTGGAACATCCAATGCAGCATTTAAAATAAATCCTACAAATGTAATTCCATATACAAGCTTATATTTGCTAAGTGACTGACAAATTACTGAAACGGTGTTAGACACATTTGCCGCAACCGTTACAAACATGGCAAGCGCCATTATTTGAGGTCCCATTGTGCTAGGACCATAGAAAATAGTCCAAACACTCTTAGAAAGGACCGCAAGTCCAATTGCCATTGGCAATGAAACGAAGAGCATAATTGAAACAGATTTATTGATCTTATTCTGTACATCCTTCATGTTGTGAGTTGCATAAGAAGATGTAATTGCAGGAATAAGATTCATTGCCATACCCATGGCAACAGATGAAATAATCATTCCAATCTTTGGAGACCATGTGCTGATTGCACTAGCTGCAAATTCAATATCTACAGCGTCAAAATTAAGATAGTTGAGAGTTCTAAGAACAAGAATTTGATCTGTAAAGGTGTAAATACTTGTTACAACTGAAATTATTACGAATGGAATTGCATAGGATATAACCTTCTTTGCAATTTCCTTATTTTCAACTTCATCAGCAACAGCATAAGGAGCAAAAAGCTCTTTTTGGTTCTTGCGCATTACACTCTTTAAATATATGAGGGCCGCAACGCCTGCAAAGAATGCGCCGGTCATTGCAATGCCAATTGCAACCTTAATGGTGCCGTTGGCAACTTTAATTACAATAAATGAGCCAATAAGTATTACGGCAATTCTTACAACCTGTTCAATAAGCTGGCTTCTTGAAGAAGGTGTAATAACCTTGTGGCCCTGAAGATATCCACGTGTAATGCTAAGATATGGTACGAGCAAAACAGCTATGGATACGCATCTTACTACAAATGCAACATCTGAGTAGGTGTTGCCGCCAGTAAGGTCATCTATGATGAACTTACCAATTGGCTCGGCAAATACGAATAAAATTACAAACGAGAATATAGATACAACAGAAATAATTCTATTTGCAATTTTGTAAGAACGCTGTTTTGCATCCTCCATGCCAAGTGCCGAATATTCACTTGTTACCTTACTTATGGCACTTGGAAGTCCCGCGCTTGCAATGTTAAGGAATATAAGATAAATGTTATATCCGTAACTATAAAGCGCGCCACCCGTGGTGCCAACTATTCTATAAAAAGGAATTACGTAAAGCATACCAAGAAGCTTTACGAACATAATTGCCAGTGTTGCAATTATGGTTCCTTCAAGAAAACTGTTCTTTTTCATAGCATTCCTGCCCTTTATATTGACATTTATAGACTCAATTATACAACATATATGTAATTTATTCAATTATTTATGAAAAAGAGCGGGTATGGGCCCGCTCTTTTTTAATCAAAATATCCTTTGTATTTCACTTCTAAATTACTATCTGGGAAAAGGTTTGCATAAAGGTCAACAAAATAGTCGTCTGTCATGCTTGCAATATAATCTACAACTATTTGATTAGGTTCTGTTTCTAAATATAATTTTTCTCTTTTATAGTATGATTTATTCACGTAATCTATATGATGTGTAAAGATTGGTGAATTCTTGTTACCAGAAAGTAGATTGCTCAATAATTTTTCATACATTTCCGCCATCATTGGCTTTATTGAACGATTAATTTCCTCTTGAACCTTATTATCCAAGTATATAAGAGAATAATTCTCTTTCTTTGCATTTGAAAGTGCCTCAAAATGCTCCTCATCCATTTTTATGTAAGGCTTACCGTAACTGTTCTCAATTATGTTGACAACAAGGTTATTCATGAGTTCAGCATTTATGCTTCCTATTCCAGCATTTTCAAAAGAGTCTGCGGATATTATTTTTGCTCTTTCCGCATCCTGTCTGTCCTTTCCAAGGTATGCAATAATGTCAGAAATTCTAACTACGCAGCCTTCAAGTGTTGAAGGAACAAGCTTTCTAACATTCGCCTTGTCTTCATAACAAAGGGCAATTTGCTTGTCAAATTCTTCAAACGAATTAAGTTCTTGGGGTCTGTACTCCGCAAGTTCGAGCTCGCCATCATGACTTGCAATTCCGCTAAGAGTTTGGAGTGAAATGTTATATGGGAAAATGCCGTCAAGCACACGAACCGAGTGAATGTTATGACTAAAATGCTTTCCTGCATGAGAAAAGTAGAGTTCGTCTAAAATCTTTTCTCCAGCGTGTCCAAAAGGAGTGTGGCCAATATCATGACCTAAAGCCATTGCCTCAATAAGATCAAGATTCAGGCCCAGAGCCTTACCTATGGTTCTAGCAGTTCTTGAAACAAGTTGAACGTGAAGGCTGCGACGACTAATGTCATCATTCTTATAGAAGGAGAACACTTGAGTTTTATCTGCATACCTGCAGTAATATGGGCAGTGAATAATTTTATCTACATCTCTAATGCAAGCTGTTCTAATAGCATTTGGAATGTCTCTTTCCATATTCCTTCTAACTATATTTTCCTCATTAAAGGCAAACGGAGACAGACGGGCACCATACCCATCTGCCTTCATTTTTTTCACTATATTTTCACTTAAAGATTCATAGTAAGGCATAATTACTCCTTAAAACCTTGAAGGCAGAATGGAAGCTCCATTCTATTACTTTCAAGAAGTTCTTTATCTTTTAAAATATCAAGTGTTTTACCGTCAGCAACAACCTTGCCATTTGAAATAAGGATAACTCTGTCACAAGTGTCAAGAATCATATCTAGGTCATGTGATGCAATGAGTTTTGTCTGAGGAAGCTTGTTTATTGTGTTAATAACTGTACGTCTATTTACAGGGTCAAGAGCTGTTGAAGGCTCATCCATAAGTATAACTTCAGGCTCCATACAGAGAACGGTTGCAATAGCGGCCATTCTTTTTTCACCGCCTGAAATTTTATGGTTGTGACGGTTTTTTATTGCAGCAAGATCAAGTTCTGCCAAAACAGCGTCCACCTTTTTCTCAACCTCGTCCTTTGGAATTCCATAGTTCAGCGGTCCAAAAATCATATCCTCATAAACAGTAGGCATAAACATTTGATTGTCTGAATTTTGAAGCACAAAGCCTATCTTCTGTCTTACCTCTGATAAGTGCGATTTATCCACGGTTATTCCATCAACGGTAACAGCGCCATCTGTTGGAAAAAGAAGACCTAAAAAGATTTTCATAATTGTTGATTTTCCTGCGCCATTAGCGCCAATGAGGCCAACTGTTTCACCTGGCTCAATAACAAAAGAAATGTCATCAAGAACCTTTTTTCCTTTTTCATATGAAAAAGATACGTTTTTAAACTCAATCATGTTTACACCTCCTTATACTAAAGCATTTCCGAATA
>DCGS01000014.1:22955-23100 GCA_002314645.1 Ruminococcaceae bacterium UBA1772 | reverse complement strand
CTTCTTCCCAGTCTGCTGGATATTCACGGGTTATTATTGTTTTTTCCTGAGTGCCAAAGTTGAAATGCTTGTGTTCAATAATTCTTGTATATGGAATTTCCCTTTCAGTGTAGTTTACAACGGCTACACCTTGATGGTTTTCCTC
>DCGS01000014.1:9178-22902 GCA_002314645.1 Ruminococcaceae bacterium UBA1772 | reverse complement strand
AGGCTTCTATATTCAAGTTTTCCCATAGAATAGCCAAAAAACTCATCTATTGGGCCTGTGTAGACACATTTGTCGGCAAGTGTAAAGTATTTTCCCTTGTCAGAGAGGAAGTTAATTCCAGTTTCAACGTCGACACCCTCTAAAAGCCTTTCAATAAGGGCTGTGTAGCCTTCTTCAGGAATGCCTTGGTATTTGTCATTGAAATAGTTGTTGTCGTATGTGAAACGAACAGGGAGGCGTTTAATGATGAATGCTGGAAGCTCCTTGCAGTCACGTCCCCATTGCTTTTCGGTGTAACCTTTTACAAGCTTTGTGTAGATGGTTCTACCAACAAGACTGATTGCCTGCTCTTCAAGGTTCTTTGGTTCACCCTTTATTTCCTCACGCTCTTTGTCAATTACTGCCTTTGCTTCTGCTGGTGTAGAAATGCCAAACATTTTAGAAAAGGTATTCATATTAAAAGGCATGTTATACATTTCACCCTTGTAGTTTGCAACAGGTGAGTTTACGAAATTGTTGAAAGGAACAAGCTCGGTAACATAGTCCCATACTTCTTTATTTGATGTGTGGAATATGTGGGCGCCGTACTTGTGCACGTCAATTCCTTCAACTTTTTCTGTATAAATGTTTCCGCCTATGTGGTCTCTTTTTTCAAGGACTAAAACGCGCTTTCCTTTTTTCTTTGCTTCATGAGCGATTATTGCACCAAAAAGACCGCTTCCAACTACTAGAAGATCATAGTGTTTATTTTGAAATTCAGGCATTTTTATTTCTCTTTTCGTGAAGTTTTTTAATAATGTCAAAAGATTCGTCGCTAATTACGTGCTCCATTCTACAAGCATCTTCAATTGCAATTTCCTCAGGAACACCTATGCTTGTTAAAAGAGAAGACAAAACTATATGTCTTTCATATATTTTCTCTGCTATTTCTTTGCCGGATTCAGAGAGCAGGATGCTTCCGTCTTTCTCTACGGTAATATATCCTTCGTTTTTTAGAATTCCCATTGCACGGCTAACGCTTGGCTTTGAATATCCAAGTTCCTCGCCAACGTCAATTGCACGGACTCTATTATTTTTTTGTGATAAAACCAAAATGGTTTCAAGATACATTTCTCCAGATTCCTGAATTGCCATAGATATCACCTCGAAATTAGTAAGTCTAGGATAACACAATAGTCTTTGTTTTTCAACTTTCTGAAAGCCTTCGCTTTAATGAGGTGAATAGAATATTGTCAGTCTTTTTCTTGTTAAGAATAGGTAAATGATTTATAATATTCAGCATTAGGAGTGAATTAAATGAAAGCTGACAAACTTAAACTCATTCTGTCTATGACAACCTTTGGAACCATTGGTCTGTTTAGACGTTATATACCATTCCCATCAAGTGTAATTGCCTTTGTAAGAGGTGTACTTGGTGCACTCTTTCTTTTAGTGGTTCACCTTGTAAAAGGTGAGAAAATAGAAAAAAGTGTTATGAAGAAGAACCTGCCAATTCTTTTTGTGTCAGGTGTAGTTATTGCAATAAACTGGATTTTACTCTTCGAGGCATACAACTATACAACTGTATCCGTAGCAACAATTTGCTACTATATGGCTCCCGTGTTTGTAATACTCGCGTCGCCTATAGTTCTTCATGAGGCGCTAACAGTCAAGAAGGGCCTTTGTGCCCTTGTGGCCTTCATTGGCATGATCTTTGTATCAGGCGTTATTGAGACAGGCCTTTCTGGCACAAAGGGCGTTTTCTTAGGACTTGGCGCTGCCGTATTCTACGCTGGCGTAATAATTTTAAACAAGTTCATAGACGGTATGTCATCTGGAGACAGAACTCTTTTCCAGCTTGGCTTTGCGGCAGTGTCCGTTCTGCCATATGTTCTTCTAACAGAGCACGTTACAACACTTGAGTTTAACCCAAAAATTATTATCCTTCTTTTAGTCGTTGGTATATTCCACACTGGAATTGCATATACACTTTACTTCGGAAGCATTGGAAATGTAGAAGCTCAGACCGTTGCCATTTTTAGTTACATAGATCCAACGGTTGCAGTAATTCTCTCTGTTGTAATTCTACATGAGCATATGAGCGCCCTTGCGGCCGTAGGAGTCGTTTTAGTCCTTGGCGCTACAATTCTCAGTGAAATATCTTTAAAGGGCAAGGACGTGGTCTCAGAGTGAATTTAGAGGACAAGAGACTGTATTTAATTGAATACCTTAAAAATGAAAATAGAATTTATGATGATTTAGAAATTCCAGAAGACGAGGAGGAAAAAAAGGCTCTCCTTCGTGCAATGCTTAATGTTAGAATTGCAACAGAAGCATCAGACGACTTTCTAAAAATTCAGGATGAATACTTAACTGAAACAATAGAGGAAAAAGGCATAACAGATGCTTTAAGTTTAAAGGAAATGTTGCCGCAAATTTATTTATGGCAAGGTGACATTACAACACTTAAAGTGGATGTCATAGTCAATGCCGCAAACAGCGGAATGACAGGTTGTTATATGCCAAACCATGCGTGCATAGACAACTGCATTCATACGTTTAGCGGCGTCCAGCTCCGCCTTGACTGTGCAAAAATAATGGAAAAGCAAGGTCACGAAGAGCCGACAGGAAAAGCGAAGATAACAAGTGCGTACAATCTTCCCTCAAAGTATATTATTCATACCGTTGGCCCCATAATTAAAGGGGAGCCAAGCTTGGAAGAAGAAAGGCTACTTGCTTCGTCATATCTTTCTTCACTGGAGCTTGCGGCTAGTAGTGGAGTCGAATCAATTGCTTTTCCATGTATTTCAACAGGCGTGTTTCATTTTCCAAATGAAAGGGCGGCTGAAATTGCAATAGAGACAGTTATGCGTTTCTTAAAAGAAAATGAATCGCATATGAAGGTTTATTTCAACGTCTTCACAAATGAGGACTACGAAATTTATAGGCAAAAACTCGAGGTGTTAAAATGATCTACAGAGGATTTAAGGACAAGGACATTTCTCTTCTTGGTATGGGATGTATGCGTCTTCCAACAATTGATGGGGACGACAAGAAGCCTGATGAGCAGAAAACCGCGGAAATGGTTGAGTATGCAATGAAGAGTGGCGTCAACTACTATGACACCGCATGGGGCTACCACGGAGGAAATTCAGAGCTCGTAATGGGACGAATTCTGAAGAATTATGAGCGTAATTCCTTCTACCTTGCAACAAAGTTTCCAGGCTTTGACAAGGAAAGTTTTTTGAAGGTTCCTGAAATCTTTGAAAAGCAGCTTGAAAAGCTCCAAACTGAGTATATAGATTTCTATCTTTTCCATAACATTTGTGAAACCAATATAGATGAGTACTTAGCTCACAAGGATAATTTAATTTCCTACTTTGCTGAGGAAAAGAAGAAGGGTAGAATTAATCACATTGGTTTTTCATGTCACAGTTCATTTGACACAATGGTACGTTTCCTTGAAGCGTATGGTGAGTTAATTGAATTCTGCCAGCTTCAGCTTAACTACATTGACTGGGACTTCCAGGATGCTAAAAGTAAGGTTTTAGAACTTAATAAGAGAAACATTCCTATTGTAGTTATGGAGCCTTTAAGAGGTGGTAAGCTTGCAAATGTTCCAGAGGATGTTCTTGCTACTGTAAGAGAGAGTAGAGCGGGTATTACAGCTCCACAGCTTGCTCTCCGCTACGTTGAATCCCTTCCAGGAATATTTACAGTCCTTTCGGGTATGTCAAACTATGAGCAGCTCGTAGATAACATAAACACATTTAGTCAGCCAGCTCCATTCAGTGACGACGAGTTAAAGCTTGTATATAAAGTTTCTGAGTACTTTATGAATGGAAACGTTCCTTGCACTTCATGCAGATATTGTACTAAGTACTGTCCACAGGAATTGGATATTCCAAGACTTCTTGGCCTTTATAACGAGGACAAGGTAACAAATGGCGGATTTGTTTCGGCAATGAATATGAATACAATTCCAAAGGAAAAGAGACCTTCAGCATGTGTAGGTTGTAAGAGCTGTGAGGTTGTGTGTCCACAGCAAATAGAAATTGCACAGGTAATG
Organism: Ruminococcaceae bacterium UBA1772; assembly: GCA_002314645.1. Classification (GTDB taxonomy): domain Bacteria; phylum Bacillota; class Clostridia; order Oscillospirales; family Acutalibacteraceae; genus UBA1227. Next base: position 18,854 of record DCGS01000014.1, on the reverse strand, counting down.
TCTGACTACACTGAAAGTCTTAAGAAAAATCATTTCTATCATGAATAACTGAAGGCATAAAAAAGACCGTAACAAGAATTTCTTGTTACGGTCTTTCTATTTTAATTACTTAGATTTCTTTGTTGCTACAAGAACAGCACCTGCTGCTGAAATTGTTGAAACAAGGAAAGCAATTGTTGCTGGAGCAACATTGTCTGATGTGTTAGCAATTAATTCCTTGTCGCCACTGTCAAGAGCTGAGTCGTTTGAACCAAGTGGTGTTGTGTCCTTAATTGTAAGTGAATCAGATTCTGTTTCATCTAAACCAGCAAGTGGTGAATTGTCATCAATTACAATCTTGTCTTCAATCTGATCTGCAATATCTGAACCAATGTCAGATGTTGATGAATCAGGCTTTACTGAAGGCTTTGTAGTTGTATCTTTATCCTTGTCAGTTGCATCTGGCTTTGTTGTGTTGCCACCGTTTGAAGGAACGTTAATGTCTGGAAGATTAATGTTTCCAAAGATGTTGTCAAGGATGTCACTAATGTTTCCACCATTCTGGATTCCTGAAATGATGCTAGAAATGTTGTCTGAACCAAGGAGGTCTTTAATCTGGTCTACCTTGTCAGAACCGAGGTCCTTAATGAGGTCTGAGATGTTACCGCTCTGAATCTTATCAAGAACGTCGTTTACGTTGCCGTCACCAATGATACCAACGAGCTTGTCAAGGATGTCGTTGTCAAGTCCTGGGATAGAACCCTCGTTTCCACCTGGTGTCTTATCAACAACAGCTGAATCTACTGTTGAATCGTTCTTGTCTGGTGTTGTAGCGTCTGAAGGAACTGTAGCCTTACCAATTGTGAATGGGCTTGATGTAACTGTTCCTTCAACATAGCTGTTTGTGTTAGTGTCGAGTCTTGAAACGAGACCGCTAAGGAGTGATCCATCTCCTGTCTTTGTGATGTAGTTGTAAACAAGTCTGTATGTTCCATCTTCTACACCACGAAGGAGCCAACCAACAGTTGCAGTGTTTGCCTTAGTGTCAAAGCTGATTGTTGTATATGGGTCAATATCAGTCTTAATTGTTACCCACTTGCCATCAACATACTTCTGAACTTCCATGTATGTGTAGTCTGTTAATGCATCTGGATCTGCAAGCTGAAGCTTTGCTACGTGTCTTGGGTTAGCACTTTCAAATGTTGCATATACCCAGTTGTTATTTGTATATGATTTTTCTGTATCTGTTACAAGCTTACCAGGGTTGTTCTTGTCAGCTGAAGGGCTAAGAATTGAAGTGTATGTTGGGATAAGGAGAAGAGGAGCAGAGTTTCTGAGTCCTGGACCCTTGTCTGAAGCAACACCCTTAACCATATCCTGTGCAAGTCTGTCAAGCTCCTGAGTTACAGCTGGACCAGTCCATGGTCCGAAGAGGTTTGTAGCACCTTCATAGTGCTGAGCTGCGAACTCTTCACGAGTTGTTACATACTGGCTGTATGCGTTTGAGTGTGTTGAAAGGATTACCTTTTCTACACCAATTGCTGAAAGTGTATCCTCAAGCTGAGCAACTGTTCTGTAGCCCTGCTCGTTTGTAATTTCAAATGAAACACCTGCAATTGCAAGCTGGCCAATTCTGATGAGCTGAAGTGGCTGATTCTTCTGCATAAGCTTACCAACTGCAAGACATACAACCTTTTCCATCTGAGCATCATCATAGCTGTCTGACTGGAGAAGCTTCATTGCTGTTGGCCAAATTGGTCCCATGAGATTTTCAAGACCGTAAAGTGAAATTGTATCTGCAAAGTTTACTTTCTCAACCTGAACGTTGCCGTTGTCATCAAGATAGTAGTTATGTCTTACTGAACCTTCTGTAGCGTTATCTACTGGAGCACCTTCTTCGTCACCAGCAATAAGACCAGCACCAATGCATGGTTCTGTTGTCTTAGCGTTTGCTACGTCGTCATAAGGCATGTGATATTCGCCAATGTATTTTTCATCAACTGAAATGTTTGAGAAGTCAGCTGTTGAATAGTTAACAGAAATAGGGCCTGAAAGTTCAATTGTTGTAACGCCTGAACCACCCTTGAGGAGTCTAAGCATTGCGTCAGCTTCCTGCTGTCCTGCATAAACCTGATTCTCAATTGCGTCAAGGTTCTTGAATCTGTCTGCTGGACGAAGGAATGCGTCTGTAATTGCTTCGGCTTTTGGATCTGGAAGGTTTGGTGAAATGTCGCCTGAAGCTGTCTGGCAGTTTGCTGCAACATAGTCGCCGCCCATTGCACTCTCAACGAAGAGACATGCATAACCCTTATGGTCTGATGCAAGAAGTCTGTTGTCCATGCCGTTTGATGTACCGTGTGATGCAAAGAATGAAAGCATACCGATGTCATCATTTCCGTGCATGAAACGGAGAACCTGCATTTCCTTGTTAGGATTCTTAAGAGCCTGTTCAATGTCTGTGAGCTTTGAGTAGCCGTAATCCTTGTAGTTTACATTCCACTGAGCTGCACTGATTGAACGGTTTGCAGATTCAATATCTGTCTGACCATATGAAAGAACAATCTTACCAGGAGCAAGGTCCTTGTCAGCTTCTTCAATTGCGTTTGCAATTCCCTGAACAATGATCTTGTATGAGTCGTCGTCATAACCTGGAACACCGTTGATAAGGTCGTAAAGAGCATACCAAGAAGTGTTTGATGTTGAAGAGTGACAGTGTGTTGCTGAAAGCATTACGTTCTCTTCTGTGTACTGTGTAAGACCACGAGCGTTGAGCTCTTTAATTACTGCTGGCTTAATGCTCTCTGTCATATGAACGAGTTCAGCTGAGCAGTAAACAACTGGCTTTCCACCTTTTTCCTGAGCAATAAAAGCTCTTGCGTAAAGTCTTGTTGTAAGACCAGAAATGAGGTCACCAAGTGAGTTGTAACCTGTACTGATCTTTGTAATTGGTCCTGTAATATCAGCTTTACCAACACCAACCATCATTGAACTGTTTCCTGTTGTAAGTGCGCCTGTAGCGTAAGATACACCAGTGAGACCAGAAATGAGTGAGATGATGAGGAGGAGACTGATGATTACTTTTGAAGTTTTTTTCATAAGTTTATCCCTCCGCTAAAATTGTCTGTTAACAATATGTTCACATTATACGCTTCCCTATTATATATAGCAATGTTTAATAAAACTAAACTATTTCCACCAAATTAAGAACTTTTTGTGAATAATTTCAAGATATTTATAGTTTTTCTATTAATTCGACCACTTTTGAGTGTTCAAACTCTATTTCTTTCATGATTTTTTGTGCATCTTGTCCATTTCCGCTTTTTAGGTTTTCGGAAAGTTTTGAGGCTTTTTCAAAGAGGGCAGGGAAGCCTAAGGTTCCTGAAATTCCCTTGAGTGTATGGGCTGCCACAAAAGCTGCATCTAGGTCCTTTTCTTCTAGGGCGATTCGTGCCTTTTCTAAAGATTTATCATCTAAAAACTTAATGAGATTTTTCTCTATAATTCTGTCTAGTACAAGGCGTTCTTTAACCTCTTCGTAATTTCCGTCTATGGAATTGTAAAATTCTAAAAGATCCATAATTCACCTCAAAATAAAAAGAGCCGTGCAGTCGTATGCACGGCTCTTCTACTATTAATTAAGTGCCTTCTTTTCAGCGTTGTCGTGGATTTTTCTGGCAATGTAAAGTGCTGGAGTATCTAAAAGACTTGTGAAGATATAAATGATATATCCTGAGAAAGCAATTGTAACAATTGTCTTTAAGTCATACACACCAACAAATGCAAGGAAGTTAAACAAAAATGTGTTCATAAGCTGGCTGATGAGTGTAGAACCGTTGTTACGAAGCCATAAAAACTTTCTCTTGTCTCCACTTTTCTTTTCTGTGAGGTCCCACCACTTGTGGTAAAGCCAAACGTCAAAGAGTTGGCTTATAAAGTATACGGCAAGGGAAGCAAGAATAATTCTTGGTGTGTTGCCAAATACTGTTGCAATGGATTCACTTGCCCAGTCACTTTCAGCTGGTTTGTAGAAAAGCCAACTCTGTGAGAGGACTAAGAAAAACACGGATGAAAATACGCCAATAATAACAGACTTGTTAGCTTCCTTTTTGCCTTCACATTCTGACAAGATGTCAGTAACAAGGAAGGTTACTGCAAAAAGTACGTTGCCCAAAGTCTGTTCCATTGTAAATGCATTTACAATAATAACAACCTCAATGTTTGCAAGTACTGTTGCAAGAGCGGAAATGACGTAAAGTCCTGTTTTTCCGAAAAGTTTGTACCCCAGAAGTGCCATGCCAAAGATGAACACAACTGAGCCGAGCAGAAGTAATTCGTTAATCATATTCTTTTGTCTCCTTAGTTTTGATTGTGTTTAGAACACAGGCAGGATGGTTTCGAACTGCCTTGCTTTTTTAAAGCGCTCTAATTATACATTCTAAGGAGACAATATTCAAGACTAAACTATTTTCTTTAAATATTTAAGGGTAACCCAACCTTTTTCGGTTTTTGCCCATCCATCTTTTTCCTCTGTAACTGTTACCATTTCACCAAAGTTGTAGGCTCCGAGTTTCTCCTTCTTTTCACCTGCATCTTTTCTGTAGTTAAGTCCACTTGTTGCAACAACTGTTGCCTTGTATTCCTCAAAATCAGACACCCAATTGTTCTCTTCCCATGGGTTGTATATAAAGCCTTCAAAGGTATATCCGAGAATAAAAGGCTTTCCGTTTACAATTGGGTATTTTGCTGTGCGCCAAAGCACGGACTTGTACCCAGACTCGGTCACATAAATATAATTCTTGTCAAAGTTTTCAACTATGGCAACGTGGCCTGCACCATCTGCCCCTAGCCACTTCTTACCTTGTGACCAGCACGCAACTGCACCGTGCTTTGGTGTTTGTCCCTTCTCATAGTCCTTGCAAGAAGAGAACCAGTCTTCCGCATTGTTAAGAGGAAGCTTGCAAGTTTTCTGAATAATTCCCTTAGCCTTAATAGATCCGACTTCCATGAAACGTCCATATGCGTAAGACGTACAATTTCCGCCATTTTCAAACATGTTGTAAGAGGTGAACTTGTTGTATCCACCCTTGTCAGAACGAAGGTAGTAAAGATCATTCTTAGTTGGAGCCTTAGTTCTGGCTTGCCATTTTTTCATAAAATCACTCCTTCACGTCATATTATGAAGGAGTAGCTTTTAGTGTTATTGACAACCTTAAATATGGTATATAACGGTAAATGAAAGGTAAACCCATGAGAGGTTTGCCAGTTATGGAAAAAACTGACAAAGACCGTCGTGCAGTGACGGTCTTTGTCTACAATTATGAGCTTATTTTTATTTATGTCTTAAAGAAATATATACCGCAGTTAATATCATTGGAAGTCCTCCAATAATACCTACCATCAGAGGTCCAAGAAGAAGGTTTTGTGCACCTGCTGCAAGGAACATAGTTGGAATACCTGCGAATGCGTTTATGGCACCGTGTGCTAATGCTGGAACCCAAATACATTTTGTCTTGTCATAAAGGTAGTCGAAAATAATACCCATGGAAATAGTAATTACACAGAAGAGGAGAGGACCTACGACTGGTGCGCCCCAGTATTCTGTGCCGTATTCATATCCCGCAAGGATAATAACAGGCCAATGCCAAACACCCCAAATGGCACCACCAATAAGTCTGCCTTTAACAGTTCCGAATTTCTCTTTGAGAACAGGATACATTGCTCCTCTCCAACCTGCTTCTTCACCTACAGCAAAGAACATATTGATGAGTGGAGCGTATGTAAGAGAAAGGACTACTGTTATAATTGCATATGTTTTAGGTGTTAACCCTTGTTCTGCAAGCTGAGCAAGTCCCTCAGCTCCCAAAGTGGAAGAAATGTAGGACATGCTAGTGTCAAATGTTGAAGGGAATAAAATGAAATAAAGACCTGCACCAAGCAATCCAAGAATGGCTGGTAAAAACCAGGCCATAAGAATACTCTTTATATGTCCTTTAAAAACAGGTTTCCATCCCATTTCTTTAATTGGAAACTTTGCAAGTATGGCACCAACTAGCGGTATGAACATTGAAAATGCAAGAATAATAGAGAAAAGAACCTGGTTTCCTTTTAATGCAAAAATGGATGCAATAATTTGTAAAATCCAAGAAAGTACAAATGTATATATAATATACAAGGTGAATTGTTTCTTCTTAGTCATTGTCTTTACCTCCGTATGTTTCTACACAGAAGCCCTTGTGACCGCATTTAGTACAAGTAACCTTTCTAGTGGTTGGTGTATGGTTTGCAAAAATTGCTTCCTTTGTATTAGGCTTAAACACCTCGTGACATTCAGGACAAATGTATGCAACATTGTCTAAATAATACTTTGAAATAACCACAGAAAATGGAATACACAAAATTGTATATATGAGGAATGGCCACCATATTCCTGTTACAATCCAAAGAATAATAGAAGCCCATTCAAGAATGGTCATAGGTACACCAAAGATAATTAAATTACGACGTACTTTGAATAGTTTTTTCTTGCTGTTCATAATGGTAGCTATGTCACCAATAGATTCAACTGTAAAGTTGTTTACAGTTTTAAGTTCTTTTTTCAGAGTGTTCAACTTTTCAAGCTTTTCTGCCTTCTCATTCATTTCTTCTGTGAGTACCAATTCCTGCTGCTCAATTAAAAGTGAAATGACATTCTCAGGATGTTCTTCAGCTAAAAGTTCTGAAATTGAACCAATAGGAATATCAAGTTCACGAAGAAAACAGATAACGCGCAACTTCTTTAAATCTTCTTCTGAATAAAGTCTGCGTCCACCATCAGTCAATTCGCTTGGAATGAGTATGCCACGGCTGTCATAATACTGAACAGTTCTAACAGTGACATTGCAAAGCTTTGCAAGCTCTCCAGTTGTGTATTTTGACACAGCTTTCACCTCCCTTTGAACCCAATTTACTATATTACGTAACGTCATGAGCAATACCTAACGTAAGGTTATTTTATAAAATTATATAAAATTTTATAAAAAATAAAAAGACCAGACTATTGTCTGGTCTTTTTCCTGGCGGAGAAAGAGGGATTTGAACCCTCGCTGCCATTACTGACACTACTCCCTTAGCAGGGGAGCCCCTTCGGCCTCTTGGGTATTTCTCCGTGTAGCCAAAGCACTTTTTCTATTAAGTTGCGAAGGTTATTATAACAATATGATATTAAAAAGTCAATAAGGTTATTCACCTTCTTAGAATTGTGGTATAATGTTTTTAAATTAAAGTGAAAGGTGGCATAAATATGGATTTTTATGAACTTAAAAATAAAGATCTTGCACGCGAGTTTAGAGAGTTTCATAAGTCAACTTATGGAAGAATAGTTTTTGCCCTTGGATATGCAATTCCTGGCCTTCTTTTGGTTTTAACTATTGTACTTTTCATAGTTTCAAAAACTCTCCTTATGGGTACATACATTCTGCCATTTGTCCTTTTAGGCTTGGTTTTAACTTATGTCTCCTTCATTTTAGGAACTAGATATTTTTATCATGAGTTTAAAGAGTATTACACAAAAAGAGGCGACAAAAAAGAATGACCGAATACGTCAACAAAGACAGGGTCTGTCAGAATCTTTCAAATGCAATAAAGATTAAAACCATTTCACACCTAGATGAGAAGGAGACGGATTGGAATGAGTTTGAAAAATTCTATTCTTTCCTTTGCGAGTCATTTCCAATGGTTCACAAGAACCTAAAGGTTGAACATGTTGGAAGAGCGGGTCTTGTTTTCATTTGGGAAGGTACAGAAAAGAATCTTGAACCAATTGCATTTTTGTCTCACCAGGATGTTGTGCCTGTAACCGAAGGCACTGAGGGTGACTGGAAACATCCGCCTTTTGAAGGCTACAATGACGGTGAATTCATTTGGGGCCGTGGCGCCATTGACATGAAGAACCACCTTGTTGCCGTTATGGAGAGTGTTGAAACTCTCCTTGAGGAAGGCTATGCACCAAAAAGGTCCGTGTATCTTTGCTTTGGATACAACGAAGAGCTAATGATAGATGACGGTAACAGTGCAACAATGATTGCCGAGCACTTGAAAGCGTCGGGCGTACACTTCGACAGCATTATTGACGAAGGTGGCGCAATGATTCAGGTTAAAGTTCCAGGAGTCATAGACGCCGTGCTAGCAGGCGTTGGACTCGGGGAGAAGGGCTATGCAGACTTTAGGGTTACCGTGTCTGCAAAGGGTGGACATTCATCTGCGCCACCAAACCATACTGCAATTGGCATTCTTTCTAAGAGGATTGAATCGCTGGAAAAACATCAGTTCCCTGAAAGCGTGCCAGACTATTTTGTGGAGCTTCTTTCTCTTGTTGGAGAAAAGGTTTGTTTCCCTTTGAACCAAGTTTTCAAGGTTTTACCTCATGTAAGAAAACCTCTTGGTAAGGTTTTGACTCTTGTACCAGAGGGTGCATCATTCGTTAGAACCTGCCAGGCCGTTACAATGTGTGAGGGTTCTCCTGCGGCAAACGTCCTTCCACAAAGGGCAAGTGCAACAATTAACTTCAGAATGATGCAGGGCACAACCCTTAAAGACGTTGAAAAGAAAATAGAGAAGTACATGGGTGGAAAGAATACCACCATTGAACTTTTGAAAGGCCATGAGGCTTCACAGGTTTCAAGTACAAACACGAGGTCGTTCAATACAATTAGAGAAATTGCAATGGACCTAGACGACAGAATTGTAGTGTCACCATTTATGGTAATGGGCGGAACAGATGCATACCACTATGAATGCGTGTCTGACACCATCTACAGATTCTCACCGTTCACCGCACCAGTGTCGGTAATGTCCACCGCACATTCTACAAATGAGCGTGTTCCTGTAGCTTCACTCGTTGAAGCGGTAGCCTTTTTCAAAGCGTATATACGAAAGATGACAACATAAAAAATCCCCAGCCAAACATCTTGGCTGGGGTTCTTTTTTATTCAGCGCTCTTTCTTGCTTCAAGTTCCTTACAAATCTTGTCAAATTCTTCTTCGTCAAGTGTGTAGTGCTTCTTGTAAAGAACATAAGAAGCAGCCATGAATATGAAAGGAACAACAACGAGGAGAACAAGGAGGCCAGTAACCTGTCCGCTCTGTGCACTCTGAATTACGTTGTCAATGAGAGTTGCCTTTGCTTCGTCTGTAATTGTCTTAGCAGCTGCCTGACTTTCATATTCAGAAATCTGATTTGTGTAGTCAGTAAGTTTGAAGATAACATAACTGAGTGATGTAAATCCAATAACAATTGCAGAAGCAAGCTTTGTGAAGAATGGTCTGATTGAGGCAATGATAGCATCGTCACGGAGGCCAGTCTTGTATTCGTTGTACTCAACTGTGTTGAGAATTGAGATCATCATAATGAGGTAGAATCCATATTGACCAAAGTTTGCAATCATGAATCCAACTGTAATAATCCAGAACTTGAGCATTGAACCGTGTGGTAATGCCATGCCTGAAATGAACATTAAGATGTAACCAACAACAGCGGCAATCATCATAATCTTCATGAGTGGCTTTCTGTTGATCTTCTTTGAAATGGTTGGGTAGAAGACCATGAGGATGGCTGTTGCAAACATACCAACAGTTGAGAATGTTGAGTAGAGTCCACCTGAATAACCAAACTCGAAGTAGATGTATGTTGAACCAAGGCCACCAAGAGTTACGTCGTTACC
>DCGS01000014.1:495-9093 GCA_002314645.1 Ruminococcaceae bacterium UBA1772 | reverse complement strand
TTCTTAAAGCTAATTGGAGGAACTTCTTCCTTCTCATATGAACGGTCTTCTTTTACGCCGAAAATAGTAATTGAAAGGAAGAGTGGTGAAATGATTGCAATGGCTAAAGCAATGTAACCGTATGCTGTAATTGCACTTCCGCCAAGAGCGCTTCCGCCTGTTGTAAGGACTGGAAGGAGGATGGTAAGAAGTGTGCCACCAATACCTGCAAAGAGGTTAGTACGTGAAGTGAACTTGTCTCTTGTGTTTGCGTCTGTTCCAAGAGAAGGAATCATACCCCAATAAGAAATGTCGTGCATTGTGTAGGTAATGCTGTAAAGGAAGTAGCAAATACCGAAGAGAACTACAAAGCTCCATCCACGAAGCGATGTATTAAACATTAAGTAAATAACTATTGAAGTAGTTAAAATACCAATAACAAGCCAAGGCTTGAATTTACCCCATTTTGTTCTTGTACGGTCAACAATGTTACCCATGATAGGGTCGTTAAGAGCATCAAACACACGCATTGCAATCATAATTCCGGTGATTGCTGCAAGCTGTGGTGCTGTAGGACCTACTGCGAACAAAATAAAGGTGAGAAGATAGTTTGTGACAAGGGAATAAACCATGTCGCGACCTACTGTTCCAACGGGGAAGCAAAGTAGGTTCTTTTTTGTGGTTTTCTCGTCCATTAAGTCAACTCCTTAAAGTTATATAATAAATACCTCTTCTATTATAATTTATATATTACATTTTATAAAGTGCTATAAAGTCCAAAAATAACGGACAAACTTTGACATAAACAACAAATGGTAAAATATGGTTGACGAGAGTGTCTTTCAAGAATATAATAAAAATGAAAGCAAATCCATTTGCGGTTTGTCTTGATGCAATTTAACAAGAAGACAACGACCGTCATTGCAGTGGCGGTCGTTGTATTTTATAATGAATTACCTACACAATGTAAGTAATGTTATTATTAATACAATGAAACAGTAGGTTATGTATAATAACTCCATTGTCTCACCTCCTTTCAAAGAAGGAGTACAAACCGTCATGTAATGGATTTACTTTCAATGGAATTATACCAATTTTGTCAAAACTTTGGATTCGGGAGTGCAGGAGTAAAAATGGATAGAAACTTACACATTAAAGGTGCAAAGAATACTAGAGACTTCTATGGTATTAAAAACAAAGAGGGTAGAGTAATAAATACCCATAACTTTGTTAGATCTTGTGCACTTGATAAACTCACAAGAAAAGATATTCAGAAACTTGAGTTTCTTCAAACAATAATTGATCTTAGAGACAATGACGAATACGAAGAAAAGCCAGACAAAAAGCTTCCAAACACAAAGAACATTAACCTACCTGTCTTTTCAGAAACCACCATTGGTGTTTCCATGAGTGAAAAAAGCATAGAAGCTCTTTATAACCTTCCAGACTTCAAAGACATATACAAAAGAATGGTAACTGAAGAAGTCTGCGTTGAACATCTAAAAGAAATATTTAAAGTAATAACTACCACCGAAGGTCCAATCCTTTGGCACTGTTCAGAAGGCAAAGACAGATGTGGTATTGTCTCCGCTCTCTTCCTTTCACTTCTTGACGTTTCCTATGAAGAAGTAATGAAAGATTACCTCTTAACTAACGACGTCCCATCTAAAAACAAGTCCCGCTACTACAGACTTGTCCTCTTCCTTACTAGAGACAAGAAAAAAGCAGACCTAATTCTTCCAATGTTTGAAGCAAGAGAAGAATACCTCTCCGCAGCATTTACCGCCATTAATGAAACCTATGGTTCTGTAGACAGCTTCCTAAAAGATACTTTAGGTATTTCAGATGAAACAAAACAGAAGATGAAAGATATGTGTCTTGAATAAATAAAATAAAACGAACCCTATCAAACGATAGGGTTCATTTTTTATATGCAATTACATCTGTAATATCACAATCTAATGCTTCACAAAGCGAATTTATGGTGTGTAAATTAACATTTGCACCTTTTCTTAATCTATCTAGCTGTCCTGTACTAAAACCGTATTCTTTAATCAATTTGTATTGACTAACGTTCTTTTTCTTCATTGTTTCCCACAATGGGTCGAATACGATCATAACGCCACCTTCTAATAATATTTTATGCAAATTATCTAATTTTATTATCAAATGACGTTCGTTAATTGACAATAGCCCATAAATGGGCTATACTGAAATTACTCGAAAAATAGGAGGATGTTTATGGAAGAGAAATTAAAAAAGAATGACGAAACAGTGTTGGAGGATCAAGGTGAACCTGTAGAACTTTGTGATGTTGAAACAATTGAAAGCGTTGAAATGGATGCAAATGATAATTCTTCTGTAGAAGAAAGTCCAATTGAGTCTAATGACACAGATACATGTTCTAATGATGAAACTAAAGAAATAGAAAAGCCCAAAATACCAATATATAAAAGGAAGTCATTTTTTATAATTATTACAGTGTTGTTTGTTGTTATTTTAGGGGCTATATTGGCTTTGGTTTATTTAAGTCCAGGTAATGTTGCAAAGCGCTTCGCAAAATTAGAAATCCAATTTGATGGAGCAAAACTACATAATTATTGGGCTTATGATGATAAAACAGTTCCAGCAAGATATTCTGGCGATGAAGAAAAATTTTTTGAAGATATGTCAGATTATTTAGAAGAAGATATAGCAAGTTGGAAAGATTATTATCGTTATGAGCATGATAAAAAAATGGATGAATTGGAAGAAAAGTATTACTCATATACTATATCAACAGAAGTTCAAAGTGTTAAAGAGATATCTTTAAAGAAATTAGAATATGATATATCTTTAAGTGAAGTTGAACGAGACCATGGCTTTGACAAAGAGACTATTTCTGCATTTAAGGAAGTTAAAGTAAAATTGAAAATTAAAGGAGAGGACAGGACGGATAGGGTGATTTATACAATTTATATGGGTAAACAGAACGGCCTTTGGAAAGTAATCGAATACAATAAAAAAATTGATTAAGATTTAAAAGCGGCTATAGGAATGGAACCAAGAATCAACTACTGGTTATTTGTTCAAACTTGGTATTTTATGTCACTAAAATGCCTCTGCATAGCAAAATTAATTGATTTATATCTTAGATGCCATCCATATGCGTGGATGGCATCTTTTTTGTTTTAGAAATTATGGTCATTACCGTTCATTACAGTATTTAAACCTTTAATTCCAATTTCAACACAATAGAAAATCTCTTGTATATACTCTTTTTGAAAGTTGTTGACAATATGCTGTATATAGCATATTATTTAAGGAGAGTATATGCTTGAAAGTTGAAATTATATCGGATGTACAAGAATTTATTTTGAATCAGGATTTAAAGACTCGTCAGTCAATTTTTAATTCACTACAATTGTTGAGTGAGTATGGATATTTAATTAGGCCCCCATATTCAAAACATTTAGGTGATGGAATATATGAGTTAAGGGTGAATGGGAAAGATATTATTGTACGTCTTTTGTATTTCTATTTGGCTAACAACAAAGCGGTCGTTACTAATGCATTTATAAAGAAAACAAGAAAGACACCAAAAAGAGAAATATTACTTGCTTTGGAAAGAAGGGCTATGTATGGAAAAACTAAAAACAATATCACTTGAAGAACTTAAGGAAAATCTCCTTAAAGATGAAGAATTTAGAAATGGTGTTCCAGAAATGAATGCGGAATATGAAGTCATGAGGGCTATATTGGAGGCTCGTATTGAGACTGATATGACTCAGAAGGAACTGGCTGAAAAATCTGGAATATCTCAGGCTAATATTAGCAGACTTGAGAATGGAAATTTAAATCCAACTATAAAGCTTTTGCAAAAACTTGCTAACAGTATGGATAGACATATTGAAATAAGATTTGTTCCAAATTAAAAAGAACCAGGAAGTAATTCCTGGTTCTTTGTTTTAGTTTTCTGTTCCTTTATACCAATGGAACCATTTCCAAGAAGCAAAGAGAAGTGGTATGCCAAGGGCGTAGACGGTTATGAGACCAAGTTGTCCGTTGAAGTTTATTAAGAGGAAGGCAAGGGCTGCTACAGCGTAAATTGCAAGAGGAGCAGCACTAAGGATTTTTGAAAAAAGTAAAGAAGCCGTCGATGTGAATCGACGGCTCTTTTTAAAGGATAAGAGGATAATATAAAAATATCAGGTAATAATACCAGTCTTAATGAAGTCTTTGTAGCGGTCTGTTTCAATGTGTGAAGCATACCACATTACACAAACATTTGGTAAGTACTTTGTTAAGTAGTAGTCACGATGTACCTTAAATGTTGGGAAGCAGATTGACTTGCCTCTACGTGCATCTCTAATGCTCTTCTTAGCAACGTTCTCTGGAGTTGTTGCACCAGGAAGTCTACCGATTGGTGGGAATTCGTCATCAGCAAATTCCATGAGTTCTGTTGCAACCCAACCTGGGCAAGAACATGTTACCTTAATGCCTCTTGTCTTAAGCTCATACTCAAGACCCTTTGAGAAGAATCTGAGAGCAACCTTAGAAGCTGCATATGAGTTGTTTGATGGAAGAGGCTGGAAGCTAGCTGCAGAAGAAACATTGAGGATGTGGTCGCCCTTACCAATGAATGGGATAGAAGCGTAGCACATAGCCATGTTACCTACACAGTTAGTACGGATTGTTGCAAGAAGTCTTGTAAGGTCAGCGCCCTTCTTGTAAAGAGCACGTGTACCAGCACAGTTGATGAGCCACTTAACTCTAGCATTCTTCTCTTCAAGAAGCTTTGCATAGTTGTTAACTTCGTCATCATTTGTGATGTCAACCTTTACAGGTACAACTTTGTCTCCAAATTCATCTCTAAGCTTCTGGAGCTTTGACTCTGTACGGCCAACAACCCATACTTCGTCAATTCCTTTTTCCTTAAGCATAAGCTTAACGAATTCTACGCCGATGCCGCCAGCGGCACCTGTAATAACAGCAATGTTACTCATTTTTCATTCCTCCATAGAATAATATATTTTAATTAATTTCTTTTGCTATTTGAAGAGCTGAAGATGTTGCGTTCTTGATTGTACCTACTTTGTTTGCATCGCCTACTGCGTAGACTTTTCTGCATACGCTCTTAGCTACAGGAACAAGTTCATTTACGCTACGTACGCCAGCTGCAAAGAATACATAGTCTGCCTTTGGCTGAACCTTTCCGCCACCCTTAACTTCAACAACTACGTCATTTTCACCAATTTCAGTAAGTTTTGCAGAAGTAAGGAATAATGCGCCTCCTTCAGCAAGCTTTGGATAAAGGTCATAGTAGTGCTGAACATAGAGTCCTGGGCCAATCTTGTCTTGCATTTCTACTAAAGTAACATGGTTGCCCTGTGCCATGAAGTATTCTGCAGTTTCAAGACCTGTAAGACCTGTACCAACAACTACAACGTTTTTGTCTGTAATCTTGAGCTTGTTCATCATTGCATCTGCGCCTGTCATAACATGCTTCTGGTCAGCGCCTGGAATTTTCATAGGAACACCAGCCTTACCACCAGTTGCAACAACAATTGCATATGGATCAAGCTCACGAAGAGAATCTTCAGTTACTTCCTGAGTATATTTAATCTTAGCGCCTGCAACCTTTGCACGGTTAGTAAGGTCGTTAATAGCCCAGTCAATCTTCTCCTTATGAGGTGGCTTGTTTGCCGCATTGAGCTGACCGCCAGAAACTTTTTCTTTTTCAAGAACAGTTACGTCGAAGTCTCTTGCAGCAAGTTCACGAGCTGCTGTAAGACCTGCAGGACCAGCACCAATAACAACAACTTTTCTGCCTGCACCATTCTTTGGCATGTTCTTGTAGTCGATTTCACGACAGCACTTAGGGTTGAGAGCACATTCACAAGACTCAAATCTAAATGCATTTTCAAACAATGACTGGAAGCAAGCAAGACATCCAACACAACGCTGGATTTCCTTTGTTCTTCCTTCCTTTGCCTTTAATGCCCATTCAGGATCTGCAAGAAGAGGTCTAGCAAGACCAATGAAGTCCTGAACACCATCTTCAATGAGTTTATCTGCGAAGTCTGGTTCGCGGATGACACCAACAGCAATGATAGGAATATTAACTGCATCCTTGATTGCCTTAACCATGTATGTACGCCAACCCTGTGGTACATTTATAGGCTCAACAGTGTGGTTAGGTGTTTCATATCCACCAACTGAAAGGTCAAGAGCTGCTACACCAGCCTGCTCAAGACGCTTTGCAATTTGAATTCCTTCATCAATTGTAAGACCTTTTCCATCGTCTCCAATAGTGCTATACATTTCGTCCATTGTCAAGCGGACGCAGATTGGGTAATCCTTTCCGCATTTTTCCTGAATTCCAGAAATGATTTCTAATATGAAACGCATACGGTTTTCAAGAGAACCACCGTAGCGGTCATGACGTCTATTTGTCCAAGGTGAGAGGAACTGCTGAAGAAGGTAGCCGTGAGAAGCGTGAAGTTCAACACCATCTACGCCAGCCCTTTGGCAACGTACAGCAGCATCAATAAATTGTTTCTCAAGGAGTTTTATTTCAGGAATTGTAAGTGGATGTACTCTTGCTGGGAATGCACCATTTTTTGATGTATCAAGTGGTACGTTAGAAGCACTTACGTTTGGTAACATTACATACTTTTGTAAATTGTTGATTGTTGGGTTATTTTCCATAGGTGGAACAATTACACCCATTAATTTTCTGCAAAGTGGAATTGCATAATTCCAATAGTTTGGAATGAATTTCTCACCAAGCTGAACGAGACCCCATGTTGTACTGAGAATTGCTTCGTTCTGTCTACCAGCGTGATGAAGCTGAACAAAGAACTTTGTGCCATTGGCATGAAGCATTTCTACGCCTTCTCTAAGAGACTCAATGTTCTTGTCTCTAGCCATTGAAACCTGCATTGGAAGACCAATACCTGTAGTTTCATTTACACGTACAATACCTGAAATGATAAGACCAACTTCGCCCTTTGAACGAGCAGCATAGTAGTCCATCCAACGCTGTCCAACCTTTCCGTTAGGCTCAGCAACGTCAACTCCCATTGAAGTCATTACAATACGGTTTTTGATTTCTACATTACCTATTTTACCAGGTGTGAATAAATTTTCATATTTCATAATTTTTCACCTATTATTTGCCGTAGTTAGGACATTCTTTTTTCATCTTAAACTTACGAGGTAATGCTTTTGCGTCTCCGCGATATGTACGGTATGGACCTTCAAGAAGCCAGAAGTGTGGACGCATTTTGTCCTTCTTAGTAACTCCGTATGTACCAATAAGAAGGTAAACACCATCTGCAACCTTTCTAACTTCGTCAACCATCTGTGTAGCTGCTGTGAGTGAGTAGAAAGCCTTGTAGATTAATGTGAATGCTGGCTTGCTATCATAACGAGATGGAGCAATAGTTGTATACATAGGGAATTTTGTGTAAAGTTCGCCATTTACTGCTCTGAAAAGGTTGTAGCCGCGTCCTTCTTTGTCATTTTCCAAACGGAAAGCCTTACCAACCCATTCAGGATTCATGAAAGGATTGTCACATGAAAGATGCCACTCAATGTAGTCTCTTACGCTGTGATGTGAGAGCTTAGTAGAGTGGAACTCACCCTGCATTTCTTCCATTGTTGGAGCTGGAAGAGTCTTGAACAATTCCATGAGCTCCTCCTGTGAGTAATCCATTAAGTCATGAACGCCATGATATAATGTTGTTGTGTCTTTTTCAAACATAATAAAATCCTCCTCAATTTTTAATTAATACCACTTCTATTTTATTCCTTAACATGTTTAATATCTTCACATAAAGAACATTATGTGTCCAAATTTGGACACATTTCAAATTTATTCCAAACCTGGACAAGTTTTTTCTTTTCAAATTCATATACTATTGTTATAATATTAACACAAATTTTTTTATAACGTGGTGGAAATATGAAGCTTGATTTTCGCGCAAAGTTATCAGTATCTCAAAAGAGAACAACAACAATGATTGTAAACGCTCTCTATATGTTACTTACAAAAAAGAGTTTTGATGAAATAACTGTTAGAGAAATATGTAAAATAAGTCTTATTCCGCACTCCACTTTTTACAACTATTTTGAGGATAAGTATGACGTTGTAAAATGGAGCTTTTACGCAATTGTCTACGACTATTATCCTGAAATGGATGAAATAATGAATCACTATGACAATATAGAAAAGTCAGCAGATCTTCTCTATGATTTTATAGATGATTACAGAGGCATAATGTCAAAGGTTGCAAAGAAGAATCCTGTAGATGGAACGTTCTATAAAATAATAAAGACTTGTATGTACGAAATTGGTGAAATAATTGCTAAAAATTGTACTAGAGACAAGGACTTCGGAATTCCATATGAAATAGTATTTGGCAATTATGTAAACGGATTTAATGAAGTACTTGTTCAGTCGTTCTATGAGAAGAAGGTTTACACAAGAGACCAGATTAAAACCTACATGAAAGAATTTTATGCAAAATAAAAAGAACCAGGAAGTAATTCCTGGTTCTTAATTTTTTAAAAAGAAAAACCCGCGGCCTATTGGCTACGGGTTTGCTGGCGCAGAGGGTGGGATTCGAACCCACG
>DCGS01000014.1:247-484 GCA_002314645.1 Ruminococcaceae bacterium UBA1772 | reverse complement strand
AAACGGTTTTCAAGACCGCCTCGTTATGACCACTTCGATACCTCTGCGTGTTAGAGCGTAGTTATATTAACATATTTAAAATTTACTGTCAATAAGTTTTATGTTAAAATATTTGTATAATTTTTTCGGAGGTGTTTTTATGGAGAAGAAACGCTCAGCTTTTAAGATGTGGCTCCTTGTTTGGGGGCTTGGCCTTGCGGGTCAAATATGCTGGAATATGGAGAACCAGTGGTTCAA
>DCGS01000014.1:0-134 GCA_002314645.1 Ruminococcaceae bacterium UBA1772 | reverse complement strand
TGGTCTGACAGAACAGGTAAGAGAAGACACTTAATTTCTTTCGGATATATTCTTTGGGGTATATTCACAATAGCCTTTGGACTTACAGAGTTCATTAGCAAGGATATGTACGTGTTCCTTGCAGTTATGGTTGT
>DCGS01000030.1:10990-15305 GCA_002314645.1 Ruminococcaceae bacterium UBA1772 | reverse complement strand
GCTAATAATAAATACAGTTCAATTATACTACATATTGTGCTTTTTTCAAGGTCTTAATGCAATCTAACTCCTATTGACACCCTACATCTATTTTGTTAAAATTCTAATGCAATTTGCGCTTGTAGCTCAGTAGGATAGAGCGACCGCCTCCTAAGCGGTAGGTCGGAGGTTCGAATCCCCTCAGGCGCGCCAAAAAGCACTCTAGAATGCCAGTTGTTCTAGGGTGCTTTTTTATATGGCTTGTAATGATAACAATTTATAGTTCAAATTTGCTTTGTCAAGTGAAAAAACATCCCCTTTAGGGGGATAAATATACAAATTAAAGGTATTATTTTTGTATGAATATTAAAAAATAAAATATGCTAGATGTTTGCAATTGAAAAACATGTATATAATGTATTAAAATTAATGAGTGACAATATGTCTCGGGAATTATTTTGGGAAATTTTTTGGAAGGAAAGTGACGAACGGATGAAAGATGATGTTAAGATTCTGGCCGTTGCTGGTAAGGGCGGAGTTGGTAAAACTTCAATTGCCGCAACAATGGTTAGGGTTCTTGCAAATGCTTATCCTGACAAGAAGATTTTGGCAATTGATGCCGATCCAGCTGTAGGCCTTTCAACTGCACTTGGAATTGAAGTTGAAACTACAATTGATGACATCCGCAAGGAAGTCATTGCTACAGTAGAGGATGGCGACACAAAATCTGCAGTGGAACTTTTGGGTGAAGCTCGCTACAGAATTTTTGATGCAATTGTTGAAGCTGATGGATATGCTTTTATTGCAATTGGTAGACCAGAAAGTGCTGGCTGTTACTGCAAAATTAATTCATACCTCAAAGAGGTAATTCAGATGGTATCTGAGAACTTTGATTTTGTTGTTATTGATGGCGAAGCAGGTATTGAACAGGTAAATAGAAGAGTAATGGAAAAAGTAACTCACCTTTTCCTTGTAACAGACTCAAGTCGTAAGGGAACACAGGTTATCCAGACTATTAAGAGTGTTGCAGATGAACTTGTAATGTACAAGGAAGTTGGCGCAATAGCTAACAGAGTTATTGACCTCTCTGTAAAAGATATTATGGACACAGGCGACATTCCTATTCTTACATTTATTGAGAACGACAAAGACCTTGCAACATTTGACTTAAAGGGAGAAAACGTATTCTATCTTCCTGAAGAGTCAAACATTGTTAAGGGCACAAAAGAAGCTCTCAGAAAAATGAACGTTATTGAATGAGGTGTTAAAAAATGAAGGATTTAAAGCATTTATATTATTTTGAGAGACTCCTCGAAGATGCTAATAACGAGCTTATTCAGCAGGCGAAGAGTGAGGGACTTAAATGTATTGCTTATACATGTGAAAATGTTCCTGAACCTCTCATGAATCTTGCCGGAACTTTCTCAACAAGACTCCGTGCTCCACGTACTGGTTCAATAGATATGGGTACATATTATTTGACCAGCTTCCTTTGCGAGTATTCAAGAGCACTTCTTGAAAGAGCAATTGAAGGTGGATACAACTTTGCAGATGCAATTATTACTCCAGACGGATGTACAATGATGAACCGTTGTGTAGAAAACATGGAACTTCTCCACACAATGGATCAAGGCAAAGAGAATTTCTTCTATGAATATATGGAAATTCCTCAGAAGGGCGACGAGAACGGCCTCAATCTCTACGTTCTTCAGTGCAAGAATCACATTTTAAAGCCACTTGCTGAAAAATATGGCATAGATGTTTCTGATGCTGCAATTAGAAAGGCAGTTGCAGAGCATAACGAAATTTGCCACCTTATTCGTGCAATGGGCGAATTTAGAAAAGAAGATAACCCAAGAATTACAGGTTATGAATATCATATTATTACACTTGCAAGTTATGTTGCTCCAAAGCACTTAATTGTGGACAAGCTTCGTGAAACTCTTGAAGAACTTCAGTCTCGTGAACCAGATGCTAAGTTCCCATACAGAGCAAGAGTTGTATTTGCTGGTTCTGAAGTAGATGACGTAGATGCAATTAAACTTTGTGAAGAGTCAGGTGCATACGTTTGTGCAGACAGATTCTGCTATGGTTCTCTCCCAGGACGTGACCCAATTGTTCTTAACGATGAAGAGGATGCACTTACTCAGATTTGCCGCATTTATCAGAAGCGCGCACAGTGCCCAAGATATTGGGATACAACAAAGTATTGGGGTAGAAAGTCATACCTTGATGAAATTGCTAAGGAATACAAGGCAGACGGTATTATTATTGAGCAGATGAAGTTCTGCGATCCATGGGCTTATGAGCGTATGGTTGGAACAGTAGTAATGCGTGAAGACTATGGTTATCCTGTTCTTGCAGTTGACCGTCCATATGCAATTGGTTCTTCAGGACAAATGCGTACTCGTGTACAGGCATTTGTTGAAAGTATTGAAATTAAGAAGATACAGGGGGGTAACAAATAATGGCTAAGGAAATTGGCGCAGAAGAATTAGGCCGCTTTATAACAGGCGGTAAAGTTAAAAGTCGTCGTGAATGGCGTGGTATAGAAGATACACTCTATGATTACTCAAGATGGCTTTACATAATGGCTCAACTTGGCGGATTTATTATGAAGCCTCGTAATATTAAGGCAATGTTCCGTTACAGATGGATGGCTAACTATCTTGGCGTTCCAGCAATGGTAGATAGACATACTCAGGGTCTTCGTGGTCCATACCTTCGTATGGCTCACCTTGAGCAGGACCTCGTTGTATACGACGTTGCAAAGCTCCTTGATAACCTCTTTAGAGGAGACAGAAGAATTGGTAACGACGAAGAATTCTCAAAGAAAGTAATTCTTTTCGATGAAAACGAAATGACATCAGTTATGATGGGCTTCCCAACAGTTAAGGGACTTTCAAGAGAAACTCCATCTACATATGTACCAGTACTTCTCAACCAGAAGGCTGTTCTTCACTACATTGACGTTTGTCAGGAATACGGCCTCCCAGGCGATGTATGCCCAATGCCAGCAGCTGAAGCAGGTGTTTCAATTGATGACGATGCTCCAATTCTTGGTGCAGGTGCAATTCAGTGTAACACAACATGTGACGGTTCTCTTCTCAGTAATGGCGTAATTGGAAAGAGACTTGAAGTTGAAGATGGTATTCCAATCTTCCAGATGGCTGCTCCACTTCGTCACCAGGAAGATGACGTTCAGGAATATGCTGCTCAGGAAATCAAGAATGCAATTGCATTCGTTGAAGAGAGAACAGGAGAAAAGTGGGATTGGAACTACTATTTCGAGTGTGCAAAGAGAGTAAACATTGCAACTCGTGCACGTCTCTACTGGCTTGATATGAACAAGACAGATTACCCACAGGTATTCGGTTCAAACCTTGCTCTTTACACTGAGACAAACTACATGGCAATTAGCGGTAAGGTTGCTGCTTTTGCTGACGTAGACCAGAAGCTTACAGAACTTGCAGATTATGCATATAAGAATAAGATGATGATGGCTAAAGAATACCGTCACCGTGCAATTGTATGGGGCGTTCAGTCTCACTTCTATTTCGACTTCCTTCTTTGGCTTGTTAACTGCTGGGGTATTGTTCCACTTACAGACATGCTCTCAATGGTTAACACAAGAATGATTGCCGAAGAGGACACACCAGAAAACAGAGAGCAGGCATATAGAGATATGGCTTGGCTCACTGAAAATATGATCATGAGAAACCGTACACACGGTGGTTATAAAGTACTCCTTGACCAGCTTTGGGAATACTGTGAAGAGTTCAATGCTGACACAGTAATTCTTTGGGAGCATATGGCTTGTAAGGCTCTTACAGGTATGCATGGTCAGTTTGAGGAGAAAGCACGTGAAAAGGGTATTCACTTAATTTGGGTATCACACGATTTGTTCGATCCTCGTATTGTTTCTCGTCAGGAAATTCGTGACCAGATTAACAATTACATGAGAACTGTATTCCGTGAAGAACCACTTGATCCTTCACTTGAAGTTCTTGATGATGACAATGCTTGGTAATAATTGAAAAGAGGAAAATACTATGAAATACTATGGTGGATGCGACTCAGGATCAACCTATACTAAATGTGTTATTATTGATGAAACAGGAAAAATAGTTGCAAGTGTCAACCTTAGAAGCCGTATTCAGGCAGTTCTTTCTTGTCAGGAAGCTCTTGATCAGGCTATTTCTCAGGTTCCAGACCTTAACTCAGCTGACGAACTTGCTTACCTTGTAGGTACAGGTTACGGACGTAACAAGGTTCCATTTGCAGATGAAAACATTTCAGAAATTAGCTGCCATGCTATGGGTGTTCACGTAACAGA
>DCGS01000030.1:0-10939 GCA_002314645.1 Ruminococcaceae bacterium UBA1772 | reverse complement strand
CAGGACGTAAAGGGTATTGCAATAGACAAGGACGGTACAGTTCTTAACTTTGCAATGAACGACAAATGTGCTGCTGGTACAGGTCGTTTCTTTGAAGCAATGGCTAGAGCTTTTGAAATGGACCTTTCAGAGTTCTCTAAGCTCTCACTTAAAGCTAAGAACATTATTCCAATTACAGCACAGTGTACTGTATTTGCTGAGTCTGAAGTTATTTCACTTGTTGGTGAAGGAAAGCCAATGGACGAAATTGCTGCAGGTATTGAGCTTTCAGTTGCAAAGCGTTGCTTTGTAATGTCAAAGAAGGCTGGCGCTACAGACAGCATTACACTTACTGGTGGATGTGCAAAGAACGACGGTCTTAAGGATGCAATTCAGAAGGTTCTTAACATTAAAGTTATTGAACTCTCAGTTGACCCACAGCTTATGGGTGCTCTTGGTGCTGCTGAATTTGCACGTCAAAAGGGTATGGCTCGCGGCTAATAGGAGGAAAAAGTAATGAAAACAATACTTAAAGTTTTAGGTTCACTTGTTGCTTTAGTAGTTGGCCTCTTTGTGCTCACATTTACAATTTACTTCTTCAATCTTGATATGAAGCTTACTGCAGCATTAGAGCCATTCTTTATAAAGCACTATGACAATTTGGAAAGAGATAGTCACTTATAATTATGAAAATGTATGATGAAATAATCAGCAACATTATTTCTCTCTGTACAAATGCAGGGGCGAAGAGCCTTGGCGTGGATGAAAATCCTAAATGGCCAGACGCGGGAAACATGAATATGATTCTTCGCGGAGATATGGCCTTTGAACTTGGAGGTTCAGACGGATTTCTCCCCGCTGTTGGTGGCACCGCAGTCACAGACGAGGAGTCTTTAGTTGGCGCTGATGAAATTCTTCTTGTCGGAAAAGATCTTAATGAACTTTCAGGAGACGCACCATATGCCAGAGTTGCTCTTGTTCGAGTAAATTCTGATGCAATGGGCGAGGGAAACAAGCTTTACAACGCAATTAGAAAAATTGAGTATGTAAGATATCATGTTTCTCCAGAAGGCTTCATGATGCGTGTTTCTTCAACAAGAGAACGTGAGAGCGTTCGCGTATCTAAAACAGCAATTCAAAAGGGCATAACATTTAAAGATGTAGGAAGCCTTATGCTAAAAAGATATCATGAAAACCCATCAATAGAAGCGGTTAAACTTATCTTTGTTACCGACAAGAACTTTGATTTCAAAGCGCTTGACAAAGAAATACATGGTGCTGAAGACATTACAAAAACAATTGATCACATTCTCAAGAATGTAATGATTGATTGCGATGCGTGCTCAATGCAAGAACTCTGTAATGAAATAGAGGGTATGAAAGAAATGCATATGGCACAAATGTCACAAGAATAAAAATAAAACTCGGGTTCTAGATGAACCCGAGTTTTTTATTTCCAATAATCTCTAATTGTTGATGGCATCATTTCAAATAACGCTTTTGCAGCTTCTTTAGGAGTTAGATTTATTTGGCCATATGTCCACCTTTCATACATTTCGGCAATGCCGTATACATAAACAATGCATTGAAGTTTTTCTTCTTCTGTATAGCCTTCTCCGTTTCTATTTAACTTAACAATATTTTCAGCATAATCATAAGAATATGTTGCAATAAAGTGTCTGAATGAGTTGTATCCAGTTGATTTAAAGGTTCGTTTGATTGGCCCCCAATGTTCTTTAGCCCCAGAAAAAAGTTGATAGTATAAATCTTCAAAACTTTGAACTGAATCTAGACTTCCACTGTAATCTAAAAGGATTTTATAATTGTAATTCATAACGTCATATTTGTCGTGAAAGTGTCTATAGAATGTGGCTTTACTTATTCCAGATAATTCGCAAATATCTTTAACAGATATTTTTTCAAAGTCCTTTTTCATTACTAATTCATTGAAAGCGCCAACAATTACAAATTTAGTTTTGTCTATGTTTTTGCCCAAGTATAAAGTTTGCATAATAAGCGCTCTCCTTTGTGAGACTGTATATTACAATAGTATCATTTTGAGACCAATTGTCAAGAGAGTCTCAAGACAGTTTTTAGATAAATATTTATAATTATCTTGTTAGAATTTATGGGTAAAATTTTGGGAGGGAAAACATGGAAAACAAGTATTTCTTTAAAAACGCAAAGTCTCATGTGTGGACAAAAGGCGAACTTGAAAATATGAAACCATATTTTGAAAATCGCAAGCCACCTCGAAAGAATTTGATGAAATTTGTTAGGCATGTAAATATGCTTAATCCAATGCCATCAGAAAACTCTTGGGAGTATATTTTTTATGATCGTATCTTAAGTGATGAGCAAGTTGATTTCTGTCTCAAGATGAAGCTTCGTAAGGAGTATACAATAAGTGAACTTGCTAAAATTCAAGGTATGTCTGTTGTTGATACAGCAAAAATGGTAGCAAGTCTTGTTGATGCAGGTCCTCTTGAGTATTGGAATGATAAGGGCGACTCAGGAGAAGATAAAGTAATTCTTCAGGTTTTTGCACCAGGAGCTATGGAAAACACTGTAATGACTACAGAAATGACAGACAAGTATCCTGAAACTGCAACTGCTTTTAAGAACTACATCCTTGATCTTCAAAAGATGATTACAGGCTTTGTCCCAATGGGTAATGCACTTATGCGTGCAATTCCTGTTGAATCTGCAATTCAAAATGAAACAAGAAAAGTAAAATATGAGGAAATTTCATATTGGCTTGATAAGGTTGGAGATAGTATTGGCGTTGCAGAATGTGAGTGCCGTAAACTTAGAGAAATGACTGGTGAAGGTACCGGTGACATTCGTGGAGATTGGTGTATTCAAATAGGTAAGCATGCTGAATCAGTAATTCGTGCTGGTAAAGCTCGTCGTATTACTAGAGCCGAGGCAGAAGAAATAATCAAACGTGCTGAAGAACTTGGTTACGTTCATCAGCTTTCAAATATTGATGGTCCTGATTTTTCAGTATTTATTTGTAATTGCGGTTGGCAAGACTGTATGGCACTTAGAACTTCTTGGTACACTCAGTCACCAAATCTTAACAGTTCAAACTATAGAGCAGAAGTAAGTTCAAAGAACTGCGTAGCTTGTGGTGCGTGCGTTGAAATATGTCCACAGAATGCAGTAAAGCTTGGACAAAAGATTTGCCAGAAGACTCCAGTTAAAATTGCTAAGGAGCCTGTACCGGGCGACCATTTACTCTTTGGTCAAAAGTACTGGAAGGAAGATTTCTTAACAGAAAGAGAAAACGTTGTCGCAGAGACAGGCACTGCACCTTGTAAAACAAATTGCCCTGCTCATATTGCAGTTCAGGGTTATCTTAAGAAGGCTGCAATGGGTGAGTATGATGACGCTCTTGCAATCATTAAGAAAGAAAACCCATTCCCAGCTGTTTGTGGTGCAATTTGTGCACGTTTCTGTGAGCAGGTTTGTACTCGTGGCACAGTTGATTCTCCAGTAGCAATTGACGAAGTTAAAAAGTTTGTTGCAAACAGAGAACTTAAGAAAGAAAACAGATATGTTCCAAGAAAGAAATTTGATCATGGACATAAGGTTGCCGTTATTGGTGCTGGTCCAGCTGGTCTTTCTTGTGCATATTACCTTGCTTATCTTGGACACGAAGTAACAGTATATGAAAAGGAAGACAAACTCGGCGGTATGATGATGTTTGGTATTCCAAACTTCCGTCTTGAAAAAGATATTGTTGAAGCAGAAATAGATGTTCTTCGTGACCTCGGTGTTAAATTCGTTACAGGAACAGAGATTGGTAAGGATAAAACACTTGATGATTTACGCAAGGAAGGTTTCAAAGGCTTCTATGTTGCAATTGGTGCACAGGGTGGACGTAAACTCGGTGTTCCTGGTGAGGCAGATTCAAAAGATGTTTTATCTGGTATTGATTTCCTTAGAAATGTTGCTCTTGGCAAGTCAGAACAGCTCCCTGAAAAGGTAGTAGTAATTGGTGGCGGTAATGTTGCAGTTGACGTTGCAAGAACAGCTCTTCGTCAGGGTGGCAAGGACATTACAATGCTCTGCCTTGAATCTAGAGAGGAAATGCCTGCAGCTGAAGAGGAAATCCTTGAAACACTTGAAGAAGGTATTAAGATTGAATGTGGCTGGGGTCCAAAGGAAATCCTTGTTGAGAATGGCAAGGTTAAGGGCATTGTTATGAAGAAGTGTAAGAGTGTTAAGGATTCTTCAGGCAAGTTCAATCCTACATATGATGAAAACGATACAATGACTATTGATGCTGAAGTTGTTCTTGCTGCAATTGGACAGAGCATTGAATGGGGTAACCTTCTTAAGGGCTCAGCTGTTAAGGTTGGACCAAGCGGACGTCCAGAGGCAGATTCATGGACATACCAAACTGCAGAGCCAGACGTATTTGTGGGCGGCGATGTATACACTGGCCCAAGATTCCTCATTGACGCAATTGCAGCTGGTAAAGAAGCTGCAGATTCTCTTCACAGATATGTATGGGATGGTCATTCACTTGAACTTGGCCGTATTAAGAGAGATAACTTCAAGTCAATTGACAAGGAAAATCTTATTATTGGATGCTATGACAATGCTAAGCGTCAAGTTCCTGGAAAAGACCCTGGTAAGGCTAAATCTATGTGTGACGACAGACTTCTTCTTACAGAGGAACAAGTCAAGACAGAAGCACGCCGTTGTCTTGAATGCGGTGCTGCAAAGGTCGACACAGGTATTTGCATTGGATGCGGTCTTTGTACAGTCCAGTGTAAGTTTGATGCAATCCATCTTACAAGAGAATTTGATTCATTCGGTGCGGATTATGAGCATTTGGTTCCTGCTGTTCTCCAAGAAGTAGGTCGTAAGGCTGTTAAATCAACAGGAAGAGTTATCCGTGAAAAGATGTCTGGTCATGAGGGCTGGGAAAACATTAAGTAAGAAGGGTTTATATGCATGAAATTTCAGTTTTGAGTAAAGCTGTTGATATGGTTGAGCAAATAGCAACAAACCAAAACGCAAGAGCTATAGAATACATGCGCCTTGAAGTTGGTGAATTAACGGGATATTTGCCAACATTCTTTGAAGAATACTTCCCTATAGTTACTGAAGATAGGCCACTTTTTTCTCATTGTAAATTGATGCTTGATAAGAAGGTTGGAGAAGGTCTTTGTATGGACTGTAATGCCTTGTATAACGTTATGCGTGAAGAGGGTGTTTGTCCAAAATGTGGGTCAAGAAACAAGACAATATTAAGTGGTCAAGAATTCAAGTTGATTGATATAGGTGTTGTTTAAAATTTAAAACTCGGGTTCTGTTTTAGAACCCGAGTTTTTTTGTGTTGAAATGAATTGATTTTATATATATAATAATGTAATGTCTATTACTTTGTGTATATTAAGGATAATTTAAGTATAATATTTTTTAATAGACCAAATAAAAAGGGAGGTTGCCTTATGGATAATAATTCTGAATATGGAAAAATTCATGTGAAATATGATTCATACTATACTGGCAACGAAATCCCAAAAGATCAACCTGGTGCTATTGTTCGCATGAACAATGCAGATAAAAAGGGTATTGTTATAACAAGTGGAATTATTGGTCTTTGCATTTTAATGTTCCACTACTTCGGAGAGCTCTTTGTAAAAATTATTATTAAGACTCCTCTCATAACCTATTATCAGACTAGCGATGCAATTTTTAACGTAGTCCAAATAATCTACTCAGCATTCTGTATTATGCTTCCATTTGGATTTGGACTTTTGGCCCTTAATTTCCTAAATAGAAAAAACAAAGAAAGAGAACTTGTACCACTCGGCAAACCTAATTCTGGAAAGCTTGTAGTTTTACTCTTGGGTGTTGGATTCCTTGCTCTTGTGGTAAGTAACTATATAACAACATTCTTTGTTCTTGGAGCTAATAGCTTTGGCTTTGAATTTGAAACAGCTGAAAGCCCTGCGGCTAAATCTGTATCATCTTTTTTATGGCAGGTTTTAAGTACTGCAATTGTTCCAGCTTTAATGGAAGAATTCGCAGTTCGTGGCGTTGTAATGCAGTCACTTAGAAAATATGGTGATGTTTTTGCCATTGTTTCTAGTGCCATAATATTTGCCCTTCTTCATGGCAACATGGTTCAAGCTCCGTTCGCATTAATGCTTGGCTGTGTTCTTGGCTGGGCAGTAATTGTGACAGACAGTCTTTGGACTGGTATTGCAATTCACTTTATGAATAACTTTTATGCAACAGTCATGAGCACCATGATGTCAAACTGCAAAGAAGCTGTATACGTAACAACATTCCTTGTAGTAAATGGTATAGGCGTTGTTCTTGGTGTAATTGCACTCATTAAAATAGTTGACTACTACAGACACAAAGCAACACTTAACTCTCCAGGAGGACTTCTTCCTGAAGGAAAAAGAATATACCGTGCCGAGGCATTTTTCTATGAGATAATATCTCTTCCAATGGCGGCGGCGCTCGTAATACTCATTTCTGATCTTATAGACAGAATTTCATATGTAGGGTAAGCCGTATGGAAGAGAATATGAACATAGAATTTATGCGCGAGGCTATAAGTCTTGCAAAAATGGCGGCAGCCGAAGGAGAGGTTCCTGTAGGTGCTGTCGTTGTACGCGGCGGAGAAATTGTCGGCCGCGGATATAACAAGCGTGAATATGGCAAGAATGCTCTTTTTCACGCTGAACTTGAGGCAATAAACGAGGCGTGTACCTCTCTTTCGGGCTGGCGCCTTTGGGAGTGTGACCTCTATGTCACACTAGAGCCTTGTCCTATGTGCGCTGGTGCCATAATTAATTCTAGAATTAGAAATGTATATTTTGGCGCATCTGACAACAAGGCTGGCTCCGTTGGGAGCGTTATAAACTTATTCGAGTATCCGTTTAACCACAAACCAAACTATGTGGGTGGCATACTTGAGGATGAATGTAGTTCTTTACTCTCAGAGTTTTTTAAAGCTCTAAGAGATAATAAAAAGAAATAAATTTGGGAATAATATTTAAGGTGTATTATATTTAGGAGATGTTATAAATGGCAGATTGTAATCCAAACGATTGCGCAAATTGTTCATCTAAGTGTGAAAAAGCAGATTTTATGCTTGCACAGAATGAATATAGCAACGTAAAAAATGTTATTGCTGTTGCAAGTGGTAAGGGCGGCGTAGGTAAGTCACTCGTTACTTCTCTTCTTGCATGTGCTTCAGCTGCAAAGGGTAACAGCACAGCAATTTTGGACGCTGATATTACAGGTCCATCAATTCCACAGGCATTTGGAATTCATGATAGAGTAGAAGGCACTGACACAGGTGTTATTCCTGCTCTTTCTGAAAATAAAGTTAAGGTTATGTCAATTAACCTTATGCTTGAAGACGAGACTGCTCCAGTTGTATGGAGAGGTCCAGTTATCAGTGGCGTAATTAATCAGTTCTGGACAGAAGTTATGTGGGGCAACGTTGACTACATGTTCGTAGACATGCCTCCAGGAACAGGTGACGTTCCACTTACTGTTTATCAGTCACTTCCTGTTAAGGGTATTGTAGTTGTTACAACTCCTCAGGATCTTGTACAGATGATTGTTGCAAAAGCATACAACATGGCAAAGATGATGAACGTTCCAATTCTTGGCGTTGTTGAAAACATGAGCTATGTTGAGTGCCCAGACTGCGGTAAAAAGATGGAAATCTTCGGTAGCAGCAAGGCAGAAGCAGTTGCAGCTGAGCTTGGCGTTCCAGTTCTTGCAAAGCTCCCAATTGTACCAGAGAATGCATCGCTCGTTGACGCAGGAAAAGTATTCGACGTTGACAGAGCAGGTATTGATGAAGCATTCGACAAAATTGCAGAATCTCTCAGCAAATAAGTTAAAATAAGGGGTAAAAGAAATGCTTGAACTTAAAAATGTATCTTTTACCGTTGACGGCGATGAAGGCAAACTTGACATCATTAAAGATTTAACTTTAACAATAGATGATGAAAAGTTCACTGTAATTACAGGACCAAATGGTGGCGGCAAGTCAACACTTGCTAAACTCATTATGGGTATTGAAAAGCCAACATCTGGTAAAATCATTTTCAACGGAACAGATGTTACAGATATGAATATAACAGAGCGTGCAAAGCTTGGAATTGGTTATGCATTCCAGCAGCCACCACGTTTCAAGGGAATGACAGTACGTGACCTTTTAAGTCTTGCTCATGGTAGCGAGCTTCCAGAGGATGAGTGCTGTACATACCTTACAAATGTTGGCCTCTGTTCAATGGACTATCTTAATAGAGAAGTGGATACATCGCTCTCAGGTGGTGAGGTTAAGCGTATTGAAATTGCAACACTTATGGCTCGTAACCTAGAACTTGCAATTTATGACGAACCAGAGGCTGGCATTGATCTTTGGAGCTTCACAATGCTTGTAGATTCATTCCGTGCTCTTTCTAAGAATAGACATAAAAATGTAATAATCATCTCTCACCAGGAGAGAATTATGCAGCTTGCAGACGATATTATTGTTCTTGCAGATGGCAATATTAGAACTCAGGGACCAAAGGATGAAGTATTCCCAACACTTCTTTCTCAGTTTGGTAGCTTTAGTTCTGAATGCACACTTAGAGGGGAGGAAAAATAATGGATATTAAAGATTTCAAATTTGACCTCTCTTTGACACCAACAGATAAAGGTGTTCTAGAAGCAATTGCAGATATGACAGGCACACCAGATGGTGCATTCAACATTAGAAAAAATGGTGAAGGACTTGTTCGTACTTCATCAAGGAATATTGAAATTGTTCCAAAGACAGACAAGCCAGGCATTGATATTATTGTAAAGCCAGGTACTGTAGGCGAAGAGGTACATATTCCAGTTATTATTACTGAATCTGGAGTAAATGACCTCGTATACAATGACTTCTACATTGGTGAAGGCGCAGACGTTGTAATTGTTGCAGGTTGTGGTATTCACAATTGTGGCGGTGGAGACAGCCAACACGACGGTATTCACGCATTCCACATTGGAAAGAATGCTAGAATTAAGTACGTAGAAAAGCACTATGGTGAAGGTGACGGTAAGGGTAAGAGAATCTTAAACCCTACAACCATTATTAATATGGATGAAGGCTCATATGCTGAAATGGAAATGGTTCAGATTAAGGGTGTTGACTCAACATACAGAAAGACTGAAGCAAACCTTGAAGCTGGCGCTAAAATTTATATGATGGAGCGTCTTATGACTCATGGCGACCAGACAGCAAAGACTGACATGGTTGTAAACTTAAATGGTGAGGATTCATCAGCTCGTATTATTTCAAGAACAGTTGGTAAAGATAACTCAACTCAGATATTCTATCCAAATGCAATTGGTAATAATAAGTGTAACGCTCACGTACAGTGCGACTCTATCATTATGGACAACGCACACATTTCATCTATTCCAGCTATTGCTGCAAACCATCCAGATGCTATGGTTATTCACGAGGCTGCCATTGGTAAAATCAATTCTGATCAGCTCTTAAAGCTTGAAACATTTGGCATGACAGAGGAAGAAGCAGAAGAAATCATTATTCAAGGCTTCCTTAAATAAGAACAAAACCCCTCAACAAAGGTTGAGGGGTCTTTTTTTATTTATTCATTTGCTTATGTTCCTCTATAAGCTCTAAAACTAAATCCTTTGGAATCCAGCTTTGATTAGTGCCCGTAAGCATTGCTTTATATGGCACGTCTATTTCTCTTTCACGCATTTTACGAAGAAGTTTATCTAAATTAGTTCCCAGGTTATATACAACCATCATTTCCTCGGGAAAGTCACAGTTTCTCTGGTTTGATTCATTTTCAACCTGGAAGCCCATGAGTTCTCCAACAGTTTTTGAATATTCTTCTTTTGGCACCTCACGAACACGAATTCCAAGATTGTTACAAATTTTAGAGAGCCCTAAAAATTTTTCACTTTCAAAATTAAAGCAGATAATACTGCCAGATGTTTTAACTTTCATATTCTACCTCTTTTAAAAAACTATGATAATTATACATTATTTTTTTAAACTTAGAAACGTTGACTTTTTCTAAATGCATTATAAAATAGAAATATCTTTTTTTCGAGGTGTAAAAATTGAGTCATTTTTACGGAGTTTTTGCAAATACTGGAACTGTTCTTTTAGGAAGTCTTTTAGGCCTTCTTTTACATAAAGGTATTCCTGAAAAATTAACAGACGGAATTATGAAGGTGCTAGGTCTATGCACAATTGCCATTGCAATTCCAGGAATCCTTAAAGGACAAAACCAATTAATTATGATAATTTCTCTTGTGCTTGGTACTGCACTTGGTACATTGCTGGATATAGATGGCAAGCTTAATAGTGTCGGCGACAAGCTTTCAGAGAAGCTTAATAAAGGTAAAGAGAATAAGAGTGGTAACATTGCAGAAGGCTTTGTTACAGCATCTCTTCTTTTCTGCATAGGTGCCATGACTATTGTCGGCTCAATAAATGCAGGTGTTTCATCTGATAATGAAATGCTCTACACAAAGTCACTTCTTGACCTCATTTCATCCACAATGCTTTCAGCTTCTTTAGGTATAGGGGTTCTTTTCTCCGCAGCATTTGTATTTGTTTTCCAGGGCGGTCTAGTTTGTCTTGGAATATGGCTTGGTTCATTCCTATCAGAGCCTACAATAAATGAAATAATCTGTGCGGGTTCGGTAATGATTCTTGCAATTGGTATTAATCTTATAAGCACATTAAAACTTAAAGTGGCAGATATGCTTCCAGCACTTCTTCTTGTTCCACTCGTTTGTATGTTATTTAGTTAAAAAATAAAAGCTCAAATGCAATGCATTTGAGCTTTCTTTTTTTATGTTTCTCTGTAGATTGGGAATTTTGTTGTGAGTGCTTCAACTTGAGCACGAAGTTCTTCCTTCTTCTCTTCAAAGTCATCCTGTGCTGCTGCAC